>JAEXOD010000033.1 GCA_023447335.1 Bacteroidota bacterium | reverse complement strand
GGGTAAAGCAGCGAGATTGTTAAACGAGCTAATAAGTTCACCTATTAAGCTTTCTATTCCTAAAATAATTGTGGAAAAGCCCAAAGATTTAGTAAACATATTAAGCCCTCAAAAAACATCCACTTATTATGCAGTTAAACTTCAATTTGAAGGATCGTTTAACGGTATTGCCGAAATTGTATTCCCTTCCGAAAGCGGAAACAGACTTGTTTCGATATTAACCGGTGAAGAGATGTATAGTGATGATTTAGACGGTTTGCGTGCCGGAACGCTTAATGAAGTTGCTAATATGTTGTTGAACGGTGTAATGGGAACTATTTCCAATATTATCAAAGAAGACTTTAACTATTCTATCCCCAAATATTATGAAGATACTTTTGCAAATCTTTTTTTAGATCCCAATCCCTATGATAAAATCGTCCTTTTCGGAGAAACCCATTTTGAAGTTGAGAATACAGATATAGAAGGAGATATTATTGTATTGTTAGAGCTTTTCTATTTTGAAAGCCTTAAATCTGAATTAGACAGATTACTTAAGGAGTAATTACATGGAAACGGCTAACTGCTTCAAATTATATGATCATGTTAATATCGGCGTATTTGTTGTTAATCGCGATTTTGACATTGTTTTTTGGAATAAACACTTACAAGAATTATCCGGAATTAAAAAAGGAGACGTTGAAAACAGAAGTCTTTTTGTTGTATTCCCCAATTTAGATAATTATATTTTTAAAGAAAGAATTAAAGGTATTTTTAAAGGGGGACCTCCCGAATTTTTTTCTTCCCAATTAAACAAATATATAGTTCCGATTAAACTTCCTTCCGGCGAGTATAGAACCCAACATACTTCCGTTATGGGCTTAAGATCTACTAATGAAAATGGGATTTGTGCCGTTTTTTCAATTATCGATATTTCAGACGAAAAAAAGCAAATAGATAATTATCGTGAAATGAAGAACAAGGCTTTATTTGAAATTGAAGAAAGGAAAAAAATAGAAGACAAACTTCGCGAAACAGTTTTACAATTAAAGGAAAAAACCGACGAATTAAATTCAACTAATAATAATTTAACTTTGCTAAATGCAAGCAAAGATAAGTTCTTTTCTATAATGGCACATGATATTAAAAATCCTTTAGGTGCCATTATTTCTTATAGTGATTGGTTATTTACCGAATTTAAGGGATTATCAGACGAAGAAATATCCGATTCACTTCTTTCAATTAAAAAATCGGCTAAAAGTCTATTTGAATTATTAGAAAATTTACTAAACTGGTCTCGTTTACAAACAGGGAATATGCCGTATAATCCCGAACTATTTTATATTAATAATATATTCGATATGTTATTAGAAACCTTTATCATGTCTGCACATAATAAGGAAATAGAATTGACCTTTAAGTGTAACGAGAAATTAACATTTTTTGCAGATAAGAACATGTTAATTACTGCTTTACGAAATCTAATTTCGAATGCTATAAAATTTACGCCTCGTAATGGTAAAATCGAAGTTTCTGCCGAAAAGCACTCACATATTTTAACTATTATTGTGAAAGATTCCGGTGTTGGGATGACTTTAGAACAGATTGATAAAGTCTTTAAAATTGAAAGTAGCTTTACTACTTTGGGAACTGAAAAAGAAGAAGGAACCGGACTTGGTTTAATTTTAGTTAAAGAATTGGTTGGTAATAATAGAGGAAGACTTCTTGTTAATAGCAAAATTGGGAACGGAACTGTTTTCACGCTAACTTTTGATTCTATCTAAAATTTTATTTTATTTCTCCAAAACAGTTATTTCATTTCTATTTGTTTTATACTACTCAATTTTTTCCTTTAATTGACTTAGAAATTAATGTAAATTTAATCAGAATTTTTATTTTATAGAGGATATATGAAAAAAGCTTTTTTTACTTTCTTCGTTTTTAATTTATTGATATTTAGTTCATTTACTTCTGCTCAAGAAGAAATTGAATTATATCAAAAATCAACCGCTAACTTTCAAACATTTAAAACAAATTTTTACCCCGGCGACAGTAGTTATGACGTTACTTATTATAAATTAGATTTAAATATTGATCACTTGTTTTTTAATTCAAACTTTATAAAGGGAGCTGTTACTACTAAGGCAAAAGTTTTGAACAGTAATTTCAACTCTTTTTATCTCGAACTTATGAGTACTATGACCGTTGATAGCGTAAAATCTACCTTAGGCAATGTTACTTTTAATCATCATAATGATAGAATTGATATCGTTCTTCCGCAATCATTAAATATCGGCGATGCTTTTGATGTTACTGTTTATTATCGCGGCGTTCCCGGCTCTTCAGGATTGGGGAGTTTTGAATTTACCACTCATCAGGGAAATCCGATTATTTGGTCATTAAGCGAACCTTACGGAAGCATGGATTGGTGGCCCTGTAAAGATACACCGGCTGATAAAGCTGATAGTGCAGATATCTGGATTACTGCAAATTCATTCTTTACTTCAGCTTCGAACGGAAAATTGATTGATGTTGTTGAAAACGGCAACAATACTAAAACATACAAATGGAATGTTTCTTATCCTATATCCACTTATTTAATTAGCGTTGCTATGACTAATTATAATGAATACGTTCATGATTATGTTGCTTTAGACGGTTCCATAATGAAAGTACATCATTTTACTTATCCCGAAAATTGGAGTGAGACAAGACGTCAACAGATGGAAGCAACTTCGGACATGTTACACGAATTTTCAAAAATGTTTGGCGAGTATCCTTTTTTAAGAGAAAAATATGGTCATGCCGAGTTTTCTTGGGGTGGCGGTATGGAACATCAAACACTTACTTCTATTGTTACATTTTCTACTGATTTAGTTAGTCACGAACTTGCTCATCAATGGTTTGGTGATATGATTACTTGTAAAGATTGGCATAATATATGGCTTAACGAAGGTTTTGCTACTTATTGCGAAGCTCTTTATACCGAAAAAAAACAAGGATTTTTAGCTTATAAGTCCGAAATGCAAAACAATCTTAATTTTGCAAAAAATGCCGTAGGCACTCTTTACTGCCAAGATATTAATAATGTTAGTAGCATTTTTAACGGTGCTCGTTCTTATGCAAAAGGTGCATGTGTTTTACATATGTTGCGAAGTGTAATCGGAGATAGTTTATTTTTTAAAACTTTGTATAAC
>JAEXOD010000091.1 GCA_023447335.1 Bacteroidota bacterium | reverse complement strand
ATTTACGGTTGTAGGTGAAGTAGTAATATAAGGGCGTACGGCAATTTTAGGCGAATTTAAATCAACATCAAAATAATAAGCTTTTAATTTAGGTGAAGTTCTTGAACCTTCAAACAATTTAACCCCGTTTGGTAAGTTGTAAAAAGCGCTTACATCGGTCCAAGTAATAGTTTGTGCATAAAAGTAACTTGAACAAATAAAAAATAGTAAAATCAATCGTTTCATATATTATCTCCCGTTTTAATAAATTCACAATGCAAATTTAATAATTTTTAACAAAACAATATTAATAATATATTATCGGTAAATTAATATATTGTATAAAATTATTAATCTTGCTAACTTTAAGTAGGTAAAAATTATTATTAATCAACTAATCCAAGGATAATATAATGAGAAAGAAAATCCTTTTAATTATACCGGCATTAATTTTTATAATTGGTTGTTCCGGTGCACGAAAAATTGAATTCGAAGAGTACAAACTTGATAACGGACTTCACGTTATTTTACACGAAGATCATACGACACCAAATGTTGCCGTATCCATTATGTACCACGTTGGAAGTAAAAACGAAGATCCAGAAAGAACTGGATTTGCACACTTTTTTGAACATTTAATGTTTGAAGGTTCACCAAACATTGCAAGAGGTGAATATTTTAAGACTATTGAAGGAGCTGGCGGAACATTGAACGCTAACACATCTTTTGATAGAACTTTTTATTATGAAATTCTTCCTTCTAACCAGTTAGAACTTGGTTTGTATATGGAATCCGAGAGATTAATGCACTTAAAACTTGATAGTGTTGGATTAGAAACTCAAAGAAAAGTTGTAAAAGAAGAAAGAAAACAAAGTTATGAAAACAGACCTTACGGCTCAATTTTAGAAGAAACATTTAAAAGAGCTTACAAAGTACATCCGTATCGTTGGCTTCCTATAGGTTCAGCACAATATATAGATCAAGCTAAATTAGATGAATTTATTGAATTCTATAAACATTTTTATGTGCCTAACAATGCAACATTATCTATCGCGGGTGATATAAATAAAAGTCAAACAAAAGAGTTTATAAATAAATATTTTGCAGAAATTCCAAAAGGCACAAAAGAGATTAAAAGAGAATTTCCGGTCGAACCACCTTTAGGCGGCGAAATAAGAGATACCGTTTATGATAAAATTCAACTACCGGCAGTAATACAGTCTTATAGAATTCCTGCTCAAGGGACAGAAGATTATTATGCATTAAATATGTTAACTACGTTATTATCAGCAGGACAAAGCAGTAGATTATATAAAGCTATTGTTGATGAACAGCAAAAAGCAGTAACAGCAATGTCTTTTCCTTTTTCTCTTGAAGATAGCGGTCAATTTTTAGTTTTTGCAGTTTGCAATATGGGCAAAGACGCTAAAGAAGTTGAAGATGCAATGTATAAGGAAATTGAAAAAGTACAAAACGAACTAATAAGCGAACGTGAATTTTTAAAGTTACAAAACCAAATTGAAAAAGGTTTTGTTGACGAAAACTCAAAAGTAGCAGGTATTGCCGAAAACTTGGCAAATTATCACGTTTATTTTGGCGATGCAAACCTAATAAATACCGAAATTGAGCGTTTTATGAAAGTAACTCGTGAAGATATTCAACGCGTTGCCAAGAAGTATTTGGTAAAAGAAAATAGAGTCGTTTTACACTATTTACCTAAAAGTTCACAAAAATAATATTGACGTTCGGAGAAAATAACATGAGAAATAAATCAATTTATATAATTTTATTTTTATTTACGGCAAGCTTAATGTTTGCCCAGTTAGATAGAACAAAAAAACCTTTACCCGGTCCCGCCCCCGTTATTAACATCGGTGATTATAAGATGTTTGAATTGCCTAACGGATTAAAAGTTATTGTTGTTGAAAACAACAAATTACCTAAAGTTAACTTTAGGTTTGTGATTAATAGAGAACCTCTTTTGGAAAAAGAATTTGCAGGATATATTAATACTACCGGACAATTATTAGGTACGGGAACTAAAACAAGAACAAAGGCACAAATTGACGAAGAAGTTGATTTTATAGGTGCTAGTTTAAATAGTTCCGCTACATCAATTAACGGATCTTGCTTAAGCAAAAATACAGAGCAGTTGTTTGAAATAATTTCAGATATTATTTTAAATAGTGAATTTAAACAAGAAGAATTAGACAAAATAAAAACTCAATTTTTAAGCGGTTTAGCTTCGGCAAAAGAAGATCCGAATGCAATTTCAGAAAGAGTTAAAAAAGTTGTTTTATACGGCAAAGATCATCCTTACGGAGAAATTGAAACCGAAGAATCTATTAATGCCATCACTTTGGAAGCTTGCACAAATTATTATAAAAAATATTTCATTCCAAATATCTCATACCTTGCAATTGTAGGAAATATTACTTTTGACCAAGCAAAAGAAATGGTTAATAAATATTTGGGTACGTGGGAAAGAAAAGAAATTGAAACTACTAAACTAAAAGATGTAAAAGCCCCGTTAGTTCGCAAAGTTACTATATCCGATAGAAGCAATTCTGTTCAATCTGTTGTTAGCGTAACTTATCCTTTGGATTTAAAAATCGGAACTACTGATCAAATAAAAGCGCAAGTTGTAAATTCAATTTTAGGCGGAAGCGCTACGGCTCGTTTATTTATGAATCTTCGTGAAAAACATGCCTATACATACGGAGCATATTCAAGTTTAAGTCCTAACGAATATGTCGGTAGTTTTACGGCATTTTGTGAAGTTCGCAACTCCGTAACAGATAGTGCCGTTTCGGAAATTCTTTCTGAGATGAATAAAATTCGTACCGAAAAAATTACGGAAGATGAATTACAAAGGACTAAGAACTTTTTAACGGGTGATTTTTCAAGAAGCATGGAAGACCCACAAACTATTGCAGCTTTTGCTTTGAATATTGAAAGATATAATTTACCCAAAGATTTTTACAAGAACTATTTAACCGTATTAAACTCTTTAACCGTTGATGATATATACGAAGCTGCAGGCAGAATGATAAAACCGAATAATGCTCATGTAGTTGTTGTTGGTAAAGCAGATGAAATTACCGCTCCGTTAAAGAAATTTGCTCAAAACGGAAAAGTTGAATTCTTGGATATGAACGGTGAAAAAGTTGATCCTTTTGCTAAAAAACTACCCGAAGGTTTAACAATTGAAAAAGTAATTACCGATTATATTAATGCAATTGGCGGAAAAGAAAATATCGGAAAAGTAAAAACAGCCAATGTTACTCTTAAAGGCAAAATGCCTATGGGTGAATTTACCGTTAATATTATTAAGAAAGAAAGCGGCAAACTATATCAAAAAGTTGATGCCGGAATGTTTGTTCAAGAAACCGTAACTGACGGAATAAAAGCAAAACAATCCGCAATGGGACAAAGCAAAATGCTTGAAGGAAATGATTTGGAACAATTAAAATTTGAAGCAGCTTTTGAACCATATTTAGATTTAACAAAATTCGGAGTTACTGCGGAATTAACCGGCATTGAAAATATTGACGGTAAAGACTATTATAAAATTACTAATAAATTTTCAACCGGAAAATCATCCGTAACTTATTTTGACCCGGAAACCGGATTAAAAAATAGAGATATTGCTACTTTAGAAACTCCTCAAGGAAATTTTACTCAAACTACAATTTATAGCGAATATAAAGAAGTTAACGGAGTTAAATTACCTCACAAATATACCCAAATTATGGCAGGTCAATCATTTGATCTAAATGTAACCGATATTCAAATTAATGCCGATGTACCGGATAGCAAATTTGAAGTGAAGTAAAATTTAAAAATAAAGATTTTCGAATCCCCGTTCTTGGTAATTTTACAATAGCGGGGATTTTTTATTTTAAAAAGTTAATATTTCTTTTCTTTTACATCTTTTTACAATTAAAGATAAAGTTGTGACAACTTCGGTTTTAATCGTTTCGTCTTAAGTAATAGAAACAATAAATAATTTGAAACTTAAAGACGGAGATAAAAAGATGAAAACGATGAATAGTTACTTGGTAAAAGTTATGACAGTAGTATTTTTATTTTTAGTTGTTGTAACAAGCGTAAATGCAAAAGAACCTTTGAAATTAAGCAAAAGAGAATGTGCCGTTGAAAATTTAAAAATGGCAATAAATAGCGAAAATACCGGATTAAGAAAAAGCGGTTACGAATTATGCGGAAAAGTAAAATATAAAGAAATGTTGCCGGAATTAATGAAAGCAACCGAAACCGAAGAAGACGATTATTTAAAATTTGTGTTAGCTTTAACATTATTAGACTATAATACTAAAGAATCAAATATAAAAGCCGAAGAATTACTTGCCGATAATGCTACTATAAAAGCATTAAGTAATAGAATAGCAAGAGTTGAATAAAATTTAGATTGTTTGTTATACCCCTCTGTTAAAAGAAAAAAGAAAACGAAAAAGCGGGAATAAAACCCCGCTTTTTTGCTTTTAAGTATTTTCATTGTTACACAGCAGAATGATAAGCTCAATAAACAAAAATCATGTAATAAAAAAGTTATTAAACTCAATTTTTAATTTTAATTACTCATTATTCCGCTAATAAAGTGCAAATTTTTACTTGCGCTTCGTTCAAAAATAATCTTAATTATTGCAGTTATCGGAACAGATAAAATCATACCTCCTATACCCCAAATATAACCCCATAACAACAATGAAAGTAAAATTACAATAGGATTTAGACCTAATTTGTTGCCGAAAATTTTTGGTTCTAAAATATTACCTATTAAATTTTGAAAAACTATTAAAATAATTAATAAAAAGAGTGCAAAACCGATAGATTCGTATTGTATTAAACACATAGTTGTAGGAAGAACAACCGCAACAATTGACCCAATATTTGGGATAAAATTTAAAAAGAAAGTAAATGCAGCCCAAACTATTATAAAATCCACCCCAAATATCCACAATACAACACTTACAATTGCTGAAGTAAGTAAGCTTATTAAAGCTTTTGTTGAAATATATTTTTGTACTTGATCAGTAATATTTTTTACTGTATCATATATTAAACTATCGTTTTTATCGTTATCGCCGTTAATATTTGGTTCAAAACGATTTTTTAGTGCATTAATAATTTTATCGTGACCGCTGTTTATAAATATAAAGAAAAATAAAATAAGAAAGATATTTGAGAAAAAATCTATTGTTGATGAAAATACTCCGCTTGCAAAAACGCTGTAATCTAATTTTGCCAAATATTTGTTAATATCAAATTTTAATAAAGCCGGATTTTTTATACCCGAGTCAATTGCAAAATTTATTACAATATTATTTAATTTAACTGTATAATAAGGAATTTCTTCACCAAATTGACTAAAAGATGCAACTATAAATTGCCCGAGTAATGTAATAGCTAATATTAAAATAGTTATATTAATTAAAACAGAAGCACCAATCGGAAATTTCTTTTTTGACAAAAAATTATTTAGCGGTGTAAATAGGAAAAATAAGAAATAAGCTATAACAAAGGGTAGAAAGATGCTTTGCAACTCTCGCAAAGTAAAAAGTAAAGCAATTGTTCCGATAACCGAAACAAAAAACTTAATTGTCGGATCTGCAGTATATTTATTCATAGTTACTAATTTTTACAAGTGAAATTAAATAAAATAAATGGTAAATTAATATAATAATTTTAACAAAATAATTGTGGGTAAATAATGGTAAAAAATAGTTTCGCTGGATTGAATAGGATATTTTTTTTAGTAATTATAGCGGTTATTTCATTCTTAACATTTAATTTTATTAATAAATCTCAACCCATTAATAAAAGTTTGGATGGAAGAGAGATTGTTGAATGGAGCAAAGATGCCGTAATTTATGAAGTAAATGTTAGACAATTTTCAAAAGAGGGTACTTTTAAGGCAGTCGAAGCACAAATACCGCGATTAAAAGAATTGGGAATAAAGATTTTGTGGTTAATGCCTATTCAGCCCATCGGAGAGGTTAACCGAAAAGGGACTTTAGGAAGTTACTATTCCATAAAAGATTATAATGCGGTTAATCCTGAATTTGGTAACGAATCCGATTTTAAATCTTTGGTAAACACTATTCATAAAAACGGAATGTATGTAATTATAGACTGGGTAGCAAATCATACATCTTGGGATCATAAATGGACACAAACAAATCCTGAGTTCTATACAAAAGATACTTCCGGAAATTTTATTCCTCCGGTAAAAGATTGGCATGACGTAATAGATTTGAATTATGATAATAAAGATTTAAGAAACGAGATGATTAAATCATTAAAATACTGGGTGGCAAAATACAATATAGACGGTTATAGATGTGACGTTGCAGAAATGGTACCCACAGATTTTTGGGAAGAAGCACGCTTAAAACTTGAGGAAATTAGACCTGTTTTTATGCTTGCAGAAGGTGAAAAGTTAGAACTTCAGAAAAAAGCATTTGATATGGGTTATTCATGGACATCGCATCATATATTTAACGATTTGGCAAAACGTAAAAAAACCGTGAATGATTTAAGAAAGTACATTTTAAAAGACTTAGAAGAATATACAAACGGTGAATATAGAATGTTGTTCACCACAAATCATGACGAAAATTCTTGGAACGGTACAGAATTTGAAAGATTAGGTAAAAACAAAGTTAATACTTTTACAGCCTTAACCTTCATATTAAAGGGGATGCCTTTAATTTACAACGGTCAAGAAGCGGAAAACAATAGGAGATTATCCTTTTTTGAAAAAGATTCAATCGATTGGAAAGCAACAAAAACCGGTGAGCTTATTCAAAAACTCTGTAGTTTAAAAACCAATAATAGAGCATTGTGGAACGGAAACTACGGCGGCAGCATGTTAGTATTACCGGTTAATGACAAAAGAAATATTTTAGCCGTTGCAAGAGTTAGAGAAAGAAATAAAGTTTTTGCCGTTTTTAATTTATCAAACAAAACGATTAATGCATGGATAAGCAGTGATGTTTTAGACGGTGAGTTTACAAATTTTATTACAGGAAAACAAGCTACTTTTAACAATGTTGCGGCATTAAAACTTAAACCTTGGCAATACTATATTTTTACAAAAAATTAGACTTAATAGTTTTAAGGAAAATTGAACATGGCAAAAGAGAAAAAATCAAAAATTAATGTGTTGGGTACAGAGATTGTCATATTTAATAATGATAATGAAGATTTTATTTGTTTAACGGATATGGCAAAAAGATTTGGGGGCGATGATCTTATTTATAGTTGGATGAGAAATAGAAATACTTTAGAGTTTCTTGGAATATGGGAACAAATTCATAATCCAAAATTTAAAGGTGGCGGATTCGAGACCTTTAAAAAACAAGTTGGTCTAAATAGTTTTCATCTTACGCCAAAAAAATGGATTGAAGCCACAGACGCTATCGGAATTGAATCCCGTTCCGGTAGATATGGTGGCGGAACTTTTGCACAAAAAGACATTGCATTTGAATTTGGAAGCTGGTTAAGTCCCGAGTTTAAGCTTTATCTAATAAAAGAATTTCAGCGCTTAAAAGATGAAGAAATAAAACGAGAATCATTAGATTGGAATTTAAGTAGAACACTTTCTAAGATAAACTATCGTATTCATACAGATGCCATAAAAGAAAATATCTTACCCAAAACATTAACAAAAGAACAATACAATTATATATATGCTAACGAAGCAGATTTGTTAAATGTAGCTTTATTTGGTAAAACAGCAAGAGAATGGCGAATAGAAAATCCGGATGTTGAAGGGAATATTAGGGATTTTAGCAGTGTAGAACAATTGCTGGTATTGGCAAATCTTGAAAGTTTAAATGCAGAGTTAATTAGAATGAACTTGCCTCAAAACGAAAGATTGAAAAAGTTGCACGAAACCGCAATAATTCAACTAAAATCCTTAATTGGCTTACAAGTAGTTAAAAAATTAGAAAATAAACACAAGTAATCAAAAATAATTTCCTTTTATTTAACTTTTGCTATTAACGGCTTTTGATAATTTTGCTCTGTTCGGCTTTATTAACTTATCCCTACCAAGCTATTCATTATTTTTGTAAATTTGTATTTACCTTAATTTATATCGAGGAAGAATGAGTGAAAATATAACCCCCGTAATTTTAACTGCACAAGAATTAGAATTGCATTATGGTCCGCAAATAATATTAAACAAAGCAACATTAAGCATTCATGAAGGAGACAGGATAGGCTTAATCGGAAGAAACGGAGCAGGCAAATCATCTTTTCTTAAAATAATTGCCGGCGTAATGCCTACAGATTACGGAGAAGTTGCAAAAAAGAAAGACTTAATAATCGGATTTTTGTCACAAGAATTTACGTTAATAGAAGAAGGAAGCGTTTATCATAATATTATTAGCGGGGCAGATCGAATTGTTGAACTTATAAACAAATATGAATCTTTAAGTTATGATGCCAAAAATCGTTCGGTTTTAGAAGAACAAATCACAATGCTTGACGGTTGGAATTTAGACAAGAATATTGACAGATTAATAAAAGAATTACACGCCCCCGATAAAGATTTAAT
>JAEXOD010000023.1 GCA_023447335.1 Bacteroidota bacterium | reverse complement strand
TCGTAATAGTTATACACATATAAAAACTGCCGGTACAAGTTATCTTGAAGCATTGAAAGTTGTATCAATAGTAAACCCTACTTTCTTTAGAGAAATTTTAAGTTATTGTGTAAATCTTTATGATAATGAAAAGAAGACTTATCACGTTTCGGCTAATCTTGATTTAATTAAAAAATCTGAAGACTATTTAGACCTTGAATTAGTAGAATTATTTAATGATAATAATGTTAGACAAGTATTACACGTAACATTTGGTCGTGTTTTAACTGATAAAGATGAGAACGGCAATTTAATATTCAAAGACAGATTAATTAAATTGTTAAAGAGCAATGAAGAATTGCATTATCAGATTATTGAAAAGCATTTTCTTAAACATATGGAACCATTTAACTAAATTGATTAAAGAATTAATATTAGAAGAAATATATAAGCGGAAAGCGGTTGCCGTTCTTAGAGTTAAGGAGACTGATAAGCTTAAGAAGGTAATTGAAGCAATTAATGAAGGGGGGATTTCAGTAATTGAAATAACCATGACTGTCCCGAATGCATGTTATTTGATCGAAAAAATGAATGCCGAAGTTGACCCAAATATAATTATCGGAGTTGGTACTATACTGGACAAAGTTACAGAAGTTTCAGCTATTAAAGCCGGAGCTAAATTTATTGTAAGTCCTATACTAAAAAAAGAAATAATTGAGACTGCCAAAGAATTTGAAATTCCTGTTATGCCGGGTTGCTTTACTCCAACGGAAGCCCAAATAGCTTATGAATTAGGTGCAGATATAATAAAAATATTCCCGGCAGATGTTCTCGGAATGCCATTTTTTAAGGCAATTTTAGCACCTATGCCCCATTTACGGTTAATGCCGACCGGAGGAGTATCATTAACTAACGCAGGAGACTGGATAAAAGCGGGTGCTTGTGCCGTTGGTTTAGGTTCTGCATTAATCGATAATAAAGCTATTGCAGAAGAAAACTATAATAGACTTACCGAAAACGCAATTACAATTATGAATAGTATTAAAAATATTGATAATGGAAGGTGATTAAATGGAAATATTAGGGATAAAAAATAAAGTATGTGTTATAACCGGCGGCGGTGGAATTATAGGAACAGCTTTAGGCTTGGGTTTAGCAGAAGCCGGAGCCAAAGTTGTGATTGTAGATTTTAATGCCGAAAAAGCTAAAGAAGTATCTGACTTAATCAATAGTAAAATTCCGAATAGTACTATCGGGGTTGTTGCCAATGTTTTAGATAAAGAGAATTTAGTTGAAAGTAAAAAAGTTATTAATGAAAAACTTGGTAAAATTGATGTCCTTATAAATGGTGCAGGGGGTAATTCACCTTTAGCGACAACAAAAGACGAATTCATAAACGAAAACTATTTAGATGATTTGTCTAAGACCTTTTTAGGGCTAAATATTGACGGATTTAAAAAAGTATTTGACCTTAATTTAATAGGTACCGTTTTACCTTCAATGATTTATTCTGCGGACTTACTTGAAACTAAGGGATGTATAATAAATATATCTTCTATGAACGCATTTAGACCTTTGACAAAAATTCCGGCTTATTCTGCAGCCAAAGCGGGAATAAATAATCTTACTGAGTGGTTGGCTGTTCATTTTTCTAAAGCAGGTGTTAGAGTTAATGCAATAGCACCGGGATTCTTTTTAACTGACCAGAACAGATTTTTGCTTATTGATGAGACAACCGGGGTCTTAACTGCACGCGGAGAAAAAATATTAAACGGAACACCTATGGGTAGATTTGGCACTCCCGATGAATTAGTAGGTACTTTGTTGTATTTAGTATCAGATTTATCTAAATTTGTTTCCGGTGTAATAATTCCGGTTGACGGCGGTTTTAACGCATATAGCGGTGTTTAATTAACTAAGGGGATTGATATGAATAAAAATGTAATTGTAGCTCAATCAGGCGGTCCATCGTCAGTAATTAATAATTCGTTAAGGGGAATAATCGAAACATGCAAAATGTTCCCTGATAAGTTCGGTAAAATTTATGCAGGTTATCACGGAATAGAAGGAGTTTTAAAAGAAGAACTATTAGATTTAACTGTACAAAACGAAGAAGAAATTTCTTTGTTAAGAACAACCCCAGCAGCCGGAAGTATCGGAACTTGTCGATATAAACTAAAAGATAAACAAATAAAAGACTTTCAAAGAGTTTTGGAAGTAATAAAAGCACATAATATAGGATATTTTTTTTATATAGGCGGAAATGACTCGCAACATACAGCTTTTAAGGTAAGTGAATTGGCAAAAGAAAACGGTATTGAGTTAATAGCAACTGGTGTACCCAAAACAATTGATAATGATATTGGGGATAATGAATATAAATTAATTGATCATACACCCGGATACGGAAGTGTAGCAAAATATTGGTCTTATATCGTTCAAAATGCAAATGAAGAAAATATGGGTTCTTCTCCTGCCGATCCGGTTCTTGTATTACAAGCAATGGGAAGAAAAATAGGTTACATCCCCGCTGCTGCAAGATTAGCAGATCCCAAAAGAGAATTACCGTTACAAATATACTTAGCCGAATCAGGAGTTTCATTAGAACAATTAGCAGATAATGTTAACGATCAGTTGAAAAAAGACGGAAGATGCATTGTTGTAATTAGTGAAGGTTTTGATTGTGGGGATATTGGTGAAGTTAAAGACGCATTTGGGCATACATCGTTTGGTTCAAGCAAAATATCAGTTTATCAAAATGTAGTAAATTATTTAAATGCAAAAGGACTTAATGCAAAAGGAAGTGCTCGAGGTCAGGTGATGGGAACAGATCAAAGGAATGCTGTAATTTATTCCTCTACTATTGATTTAGATGAAGCATATAAAGTGGGGCAAAAAGCTGTTGAAATTGCAGTTAATGACGGGAACGGGTGGATGTCAACAATTTTACGTGAACCCGGTCTAATTTATAATGTGAGGTATGATAAAGTACCTTTAGAAAAAGTTGCCCTAAGTGAAAGAACTTTTCCGGAAAAATGGATTGCCAATAATCGTTACGATGTAACTGATGAATTTATAAATTACGTTAGACCTTTGATAGGAGAAGATTGGGTAACTGTCCCGATAATTAACGGCATGCAAAGATTTACAAGGTTTAGTAAAGTATTTGCCGATAAAAAGTTACCCGATTATATACCCGAAGCTTATTAAAAATAGAGAATAGGAATAATATTATGATAAATAATCCACAACAGCAATTAGTTGATTTAAAACCTACCAAAGAATTTTTTATTGGAATTGACTCGGATGGTTGTGTTTTTGATACTATGGAAATTAAACAAAAAGAAGCATTTTGTCCTATGTTTATTAAGCACTTTAACATGCAACGTATTTCGAAATATGCTCGTGAAACATGGGAGTTTGTAAATTTATATTCAAAAACCAGAGGAATAAATAGATTTAAGGCACTTTTACGAACTTTTGAATTATTACAAGTAAGACCGGAAGTTATAACAAGAGGAATGAATTTTATTAACATCTCCTCGGTTAAAGACTGGGTAAATAAAGAATCAAAACTTGGGAATCCGACTTTGCAAAGTTATGCCTTAGAAAAAAATGATGTTGTTATAAATAAAACTCTTGAATGGTCAATTGAAGTAAATAAAATTATCTCTGAAATGGTATTTGATATTCCGCCGTTTCCTTTTGTGAAAGATTCGTTAAATACAATGAAAGATAAAGCGGATTTGATGGTTGTTTCTCAAACTCCTGTTGAAGCATTAGTTAGAGAATGGGAGGAACACAATATCCAAAATTATGTAAGGATAATTGCCGGGCAGGAATACGGCACAAAGGCAGAACATATTAAGTATGCCGCTAAAGGGAAATATGAGGACAATAAAATTCTAATGATAGGTGACGCTCCCGGAGATCATAGTGCTGCCAAAAATAACGGTGTGCTCTTTTATCCTATTAATCCTGGCCACGAAGATGAAAGTTGGAAAAGATTTTATGAAGAATCGTTGGCAAGGTTTTTTAATGGCACTTATGCCGGAGAATACGAAAATTCATTGATTCTGGAATTTGAAAGTTATTTACCAGAAAATCCAAGTTGGAAATAAATTATGTTATATTTTTCAAAAGGTTCGACAAATACGGTAATTAGCACCGAGGAACTTAAAATTGCTATTGAAATAGCAATTGAAAAATTAGGCAATAAAAAAAATATATTAATTATTCCTCCTGACTTTACTAGATTTCATTCACAGGCGGGATTGATTACCCAATATCTTTATAAGTTTTACGGTAATAAAATAAAGGATATTTTACCGGCATTAGGAACTCATTTTAAAATTAATGAAACCGAAAGAAAGAATATGTTCGGAAATATTCCTGATGGCTTATTTAGAGTGCATAATTGGAAAGAAGATTTAACAACTTTAGGAGAAGTACCAAAAGAATACATTTATGAGGTAAGCGAAGGGAAACTTAATTTTCCATGGCTTGCACAAGTAAATAAATTATTAGCACACGGCGGTCATGATTTGGTCTTTTCGGTTGGTCAAGTTGTTCCTCATGAAGTTATAGGCATGGCTAATTATAATAAAAATATTTTTGTCGGTGTAGGAGGAAAAGACGGAATCCACAAAAGTCATTATTTGGGTGCTGTTTACGGAATGGAAAGAATTATGGGAAGGGCAGACACGCCTGTTCGCAAAGTTCTAAATTATGCATCAGACAAATATGCCAAGCATTTGCCAATAATTTATATACTAACCGTTATCGGAAAAGACGATTTTAATAATTTGGTAATTAGAGGGTTATATATTGGTGATGATATTGAATGTTTTAATTTAGCTGCTGCTTTATCTTTAGAAGTAAATTTTATTATGTTAGAAAAACCTCTTAAAAAAGTGGTTGTTTATCTTGATCCGCATGAATTTAAAAGTACTTGGTTAGGGAATAAAAGTATTTATCGCACAAGAATGGCAATTGAAGATAACGGAGAATTAATAGTTTTAGCTCCCGGTTTATCCACATTCGGCGAAGATAAAGAAATAGATAAATTAATAAGAAAATACGGATATAAAACATCTAACGAAATCTTAAGTTTTGTGCAAAATAATAGTGACATAAAGAATAACCTTGCAGCCGCAGCACATTTAATACACGGTTCAAGTGAAAATAGATTTAATGTTACTTATTGTACCGGAAATTTAAACAGAGAGGAAATTGAAGGTGTAAATTTTAATTATTCACCATTAAACGAAATGTTGGATAAGTATAACCCAAATAAACTTGTTGACGGATTTAATGAAATAAACGGTGAAGAAATATATTATATTTCAAACCCGGCTTTAGGTTTATGGGCTTCAAAAAACAGATTTAAATAAGCATGGAGTAATAAATTTGAATAATATTGATATTGCAGTAGTAGGTACGGGTGTTATGGGGGGGAATCTTGCCTTAAATATCGAAAGTAAAAAATATTCGGTTATAGTTTATGATAAAAACGTTGAATCTTTAGAAAAATATATTAAGAATAAAACAATAGGTAAGAATATTACTGCTGCCGAATCGCTACGTAATTTAGTGGAAAAATTGAAATTTCCATGTAAAATAATTTTAATGGTTCCCGCCGGAAAAATTGTAGATGAATTAATTGATGAACTGTATCCATTACTTTCTAAAGGGGATATTATTATTGATGCCGGAAATACTAATTATCCTGATACAAACCGAAGAACAAAGTATTTGGATGAGAGGGGAATATTATTTATCGGAACAGGTGTTTCGGGCGGAGAAGAAGGTGCATTAAAAGGACCTTCTATAATGCCGGGAGGTAATATAAAAGCTTGGGAAGAAGTTAAACCTATATTTCAAGCAATTGCTGCCAAAACAAAAGACGGAGCAGCTTGTTGCGAATGGGTCGGAGAAAACGGTGCCGGTCACTTTGTGAAAATGGTACATAACGGAATAGAATACGGAGATATGCAATTAATCTGCGAGACTTATCAAATTATGAAAGATTTGTTAAATCTTTCTTATGAAGAAATGCATGATGTTTTTAAAACTTGGAATGAAGGGGAGCTTGAAAGTTATTTAATAGAAATTACAAGAGATATTTTGAAATTTACCGAAGATGGAAAACCTATTGTTGAGAACATTTTAGATACCGCTGGTCAAAAGGGAACCGGTAAATGGACTGTTATTTCTTCTTTAGATTTAGGAGTACCTTTAACATTAATTAGTGAATCTGTCTTTGCAAGGGCATTATCTGCTCAAAAAGAAGAAAGAGTAAAAGCTTCCGAAATATTTTCAGGACCAAAACCGAAATTTATAGGGGATAAAAAACAGTTTCTTTGTGATTTAGAAAAAGCTTTATATGCTGCAAAAATTGTATCGTATGCCCAAGGCTTTATCTTAATGAAAGCGGCTGCAAAAGAATATGGGTGGAAATTAAACTATGGAGGAATAGCTTTAATGTGGCGTGGTGGTTGTATTATACGCTCTTCTTTTTTGGGTAAGATTAAAGAAGCATTTGAAATAGAACCGGATTTAGATAATTTATTATTAACAGAGTATTTTAAGAATAAAATAGAAGAATCGCAAACGGCTTGGCGAAATGTGGTTTCCACTGCTATAAATAACGGAATATGGATTCCCGCATTCTCATCAGCTTTAACTTATTTTGACGGTTACAGGAATTCAAGATTGCCCGCAAACTTATTACAAGCACAACGTGATTATTTCGGTGCTCATACTTACGAACGTGTTGATAATCCAAGGGGTGAGTTTTTTCATACACAATGGTTGTAAAATGATTATTTTGATTATTTAAAATTTTACGAGGAATTTATGGAAGTTCGTTATACAACAAATCAAAAAGGTTTTGTTGCTTTATCAACAACAGAATTAAGGGAAAATTATTTGATTGATACATTATTTGAAGACAATTCCATTACTATGGTTTATTCGGATATTGATAGATCAATTACAGGTAGTGCTGTGCCCGTAAATGAAGTACTAAAATTAACTGCATCGAAAAAAGAGATGGCTTCTGATTATTTTACTGAAAGAAGAGAAATCGGAATTATAAATATTGGTGATAGCGGAAGTGTGATTGTTGACGGAATTGTATATGATCTGGATACCAAAGACGGTTTATATATCGGTAAAGGTTGTAAAAATATTGAGTTTAAGAGTAAAAATGCAAAAAATCCCCCTCTATTCTATTTTGTAAGTTATCCCGCTCATACTTCTTATCCTGATTATTTTATTCCATATAAAAAAGCGACAAGGCGCGAGTTAGGTACAATTGAAGATTGTAATAAAAGAGTAATTAATCAATACATTCATCCCGGAATTATGCCCACGTGTCAATTAGTAATGGGGTTAACTGAACTTGAAATTGGAAGCGTCTGGAATACTATGCCTGCTCATACTCATCAAAGACGTTCTGAAGTTTATATGTATTTTAATATTAATGCTGATTCGTTTGTTGTTCATTTAATAGGCGAACCGGAAAACACGCGTCATATAATAATTCGTGATAAACAAGCCGTTCTTTCCCCAAGTTGGTCATTGCATAGCGGTGTGGGTACAAAGAATTATT
>JAEXOD010000017.1 GCA_023447335.1 Bacteroidota bacterium | reverse complement strand
GGAGCGTATGAAATAAACTATTATAAAATATTGAAATTATTAGAGGTTATTAAATGACAAAGAATTTAAAAATTGATGAAAAACAAATGAAAAAAGGTTATTACCGCTGGGGAATTTGTGCATTATTGTTTTTTGCAACAACTATTAATTATATTGATAGGCAAGTTTTAGGTATTTTGGCTCCGACATTAGAAAAAGAAATAGGATGGAGCGAATTAGATTACGGATATATAGTTACTGCCTTTTCGGCTGCTTACGCACTAGGTTTATTATTTATGGGTGGTTTAATTGATAAAATCGGAACCAAAATAGGTTATGCTTTAGCTATTTTTGGATGGAGCATTGCTGCAATGTTCCACGCAGCCGCAAGAAGTGTTTCGGGGTTTGCTATTGCTCGTTTCGGATTGGGATTAAGCGAAGCAGGTAACTTTCCGGCAGCAATTAAGACAGTTGCAGAATGGTTTCCAAAGAAAGAAAGAGCTTTTGCAACCGGTATTTTTAATTCAGGGAGTAACATCGGAGCAATTGTAGCACCTTTAGTTGTTCCATGGTTAACATTTACTTATGGCTGGCAAGAAGCTTTTATTATTACGGGGGCATTAGGATTTTTCTGGATAATTTTATGGTGGTTGTTTTATCATAAACCGGAAGAACATAAAAAACTTTCGAAAGCAGAATTAGAATATATACAATCCGATCCCGCAGATCCTGAAGAAAAAATTCCTTGGGTAAAGTTATTGAAATACAAACAAACCTGGGCTTTTACTATTGCCAAATTTTTAACAGATCCCATCTGGTGGTTTTATTTATACTGGGTGCCAAAATTTTTAAATAAAGAACATGGCATTACATTAGATAAAATAGGAATTCCTTTAATTATTATCTATTTGATGGCAGATTTTGGTAGCATTGGCGGCGGTTGGTTATCATCCTTTTTTATAAAAAGAGGTTGGAGTGTAAACAAAGGAAGAAAAGTTACAATGTTAATTATGGCTTTGGGAGTTGTACCTATTGTATTGGTTTCGGTAGCAAGCGAGATATGGATGGTTGTTGTTTTATTAAGTCTTGCTACAGCAGCACATCAAGGCTGGTCAGCCAATTTATTTACTACCGTATCGGATTTATTCCCTCGTAAGGCAGTTGCCTCAGTTGTAGGAATAGGCGGAATGGGAGGAGCAATAGGCGGAATGTTAATTGCAACCATTGCCGGTTTAATTTTACAATTTACGGGCAGCTATGTAATTTTATTTATTATCTGCGGTTCTGTTTATTTAATTGCTTTAGCAATTATTCAATTTTTAGTTAAGAATTTAGAACCGATTGATTTTAAATTATAAAAAAATGAAGGGAGTAAAAAATGATTTTAGATAAATTTAAACTCGACGGAAAAATAGCAATTGTTACCGGTTCTAACCAAGGGATCGGACAGGCATATGCTTTGGCTTTGGCTGAAGCAGGTGCGGATATTATTTCAGTTTCATATGTTGATGATTTTTGTGAGACTAAAGAACTTATTGAAAAGACCGGACGAAAATTTTATTCTTATGTAAGTGATTTCTCGGATAGAAAATCGTTATATGAATTTATTAACGCAATAAATAATGACTTTGAAAAGATTGATATTTTGGTTAATAATGCCGGAATGATTCTTAGGAAACCTATTTCGGAGCATTCTGATGAATATTGGGATAAAGTACTTGAAGTAAATTTAAGTGCCCAATTTGTTTTAACAAGAGAAATCGGAAAAAAAATGGCTGAAAAGGGAAGTGGCAAAATTGTGTTTATTGCTTCTCTTTTATCTTTTCAGGGGGGTGTGTTTGTTCCCGGTTACGCAGCTTCTAAAGGGGGAGTGAAACAGCTAACTATGGCGTTTGCGAATGAATGGGCTGGCAAAGGGGTTAATATTAATGCCATTGCACCGGGGTATATTTCAACCGCAAATACAAAACCTTTAGTTGAAGACCCTATAAGAAGTAAAGCAATTTTGGATAGAATTCCCGCCGGAAGGTGGGGTTTGCCTTCGGATCTTGCCGGTACTATTGTATTTTTATGTTCCGAAGCTTCGGATTATTTAAATGGAACAGTAATTACTGTTGACGGCGGATGGATGGGTAGATAATAGCTTATAATAATTAATTAATATTGATAAGCCCAATCATTAATTTTTGATTGGGCTTTTTTATTTTAAAACTAGGGATAGTAATACTTAAAATATCTTCAGTAAATATAGGTTTGATAATCAGGTCAATTCCTACCAATTTTTTACCCCTAATTTGAAGATGAACAAAAAACAATACACCTTCTACGCCATAAATTTTTCAAGACGCTCTTTCCATTTTTCCCATGTGGGCATAATGGCGGTTTGCAATCGTATAAAATCTTTATTATGACTAGGATAAATTAAATGGCAAAGTTCATGTATTATAACATATTCAATACAACCGCGGGGGGCTTTTATTAGCTCTTCGTTTAATATTATTTTGCCTGTTGATGTACAACTACCCCATCTTTTTTCCATTTTTCTTATTTCCAACTTAGCCGAATTGATATTATATTTGGCAAAATTATTTATACAATTATTTAGATATTCTTGATATTTAATAAAAGCGTGTTCGTAATACCAGTTATTTAATAGATCCTTAACTCTTTCCTGTTTTTTGGCATAAATAAAAATATATCGTCCTAACAATTTTACTTTTTCTTCATCATTTAAAATTATTTTTATTCTATATTGTCTGCCTAAATATAGATGAGTTTCACCGCTTAAATATTTTTTATCCGGTTGTTTTGGGTAAAACCCTAAAAAGTAGTTTGTCTGTTTTAATATCCATGGAGCGCGTTTATGTAAAATATAGTCTATTTTTTCTTTTTCGGCATTAAAAGGAGCCTTTACCAGCACTTCAAGTTCCGGTGTTACAGTAATTTTTAGGGTTTTCCTATTTGAATACTCTAAAAAATATTCAATGGTTTTTGAACCGAATTGTATTACATCAACTATCATCTGTATCTTATCTTGGCTACTTCAATAAAACGGTTTGCAATTTCGTCTATTTCTTCAAAAGTTAATGTAAGATTATATTTATTTTTAATTTCGTCTATTAAATAATCACCAATTTCTATCATTGCTTTCCGGTTAATGTCTAAATTATTCTGCCAGTCAACAATAATTGTATTATTTTCTTTAATAAGGTTTAAAAATATTTTTTCAACTTCCAATGCTGCTGCAAGAGATAAAACTTTTTTAGTAACATCATCTTGTATCTTTTCATTTAGCTTTTCATATGTTAAACCATAAAAGGCACGAGCTTCAAAATTATTAAATATTTCATCCGGCATATCTTTATCGGTATGCGAAAGCACCGTTTCTTTTATGTTTTGAACACGCAACAAATATTCGGCTTCTGTTATTCGTTTTGCTCTGTAATCATTAATTGCGTCTTTTATCATTTGCGAAAACTTTTTATAAAAGGCAGGATCTTCTTCCATGTGTTCTGTAATATGCTTTGCCGTGCGCGATGCAATTTTATCCGCTTTTGCCGATATACTTACCGTTTTATCTATTTCTTTTTGAAATTCTTCTTTATCAAAAATATTTACCAAACTTGTAATTGGCTGAACATCTTTCATAAAAATATGTTTATCCAACAATTTTTGTATCTGAGCTTCATAACTTGAATAATCTATTACATCGGAATAACGGTTTGATACAGATGACCTTAAACTTAAAAAGAAAGCCAAATCCTTTTTATATCTATCTATTTCTTTTTCATTAAACATTTCAAAAAATTCAACCGTGGATAATCCTAATTTTAATGCTCGTGCATATAAGGATGCTTTATCATAAAAATTTGCTCTTATTGCTTCATCACGCAATAAAAGTTCAAACTGTTCGGTATCTTTTTTATTGTTTATTGTTTTGAATAAATCCCATACGTTGGAATAATATTGCGGTATCTTTTTAATTTCTTCCAAAACAGGAGTTAAAGTTCCTTTCAAGTCTTCTTCGTTGTAACCAGCCATGTCGGCATATTTTTTTAATGCAGAATCAATATTTACCAACACACCGTAATAATCAATAATATAACCAAAATCTTTTCCGTTATAAACACGATTTACACGGGCAATTGCTTGTAATAACGAATGTTCCTGCAAATTACGTGTTAAATATAAAACTATGTTACGAGGAGCATCAAAACCCGTTAACAATTTATCAACCACAATTATTATTTCGGGTTTATCTTGGTATTTAAACCTTGAAATAACGGTGGATTCGTATTTGGTGGGGGTACTGTGTTCATTCATCATTTTATGCCAAAAACGTTTTACAATATCCTGAGATACCTCGTAAACATTTTCTTCTCCTTCTCTATCGTCAGGCGGTGAAATTACAACTTCACTTGTAACATATCCTATTTCATCCAAGTATTTTTTATATTTTATAGCCGTGGTTTTTTTATCGCAAACAAGCTGTCCTTTAAAACCGGTTCCCTGCCAATTTTCCTTAAAATGAATACTTATATCCCACGCACGAGCAATAATTACATTTTCGGCACTGTTTATTTGGTCGGCTTTGCTGTATTTTTTCTTTAAATCGGCTCTTTGTTTTTTAGTTAAAGGCAGGGATATTTTATCAAAATAATTATCCAGTTCGTCACCGTTAATATATTGTAAACCATGCCGTCCTTCGTATAATAAAGGAACAATGGAGCCGTCGGGAACCGCTTCATCAATTGTATAACTGTCTATTATTCCCCCAAATTTTGCTGCCGTGCTTTTTTCTTTTTTTAATAACGGAGTACCCGTCATTGCTATATAACAGGCGTTTGGTAATACCCTTTTCATTGTTACGTTAAAACTTCCGTATTGTGTGCGGTGGCCTTCGTCAATAAGTACAAATATATTTTCGGATGTGTATTTATTTTTAGTGTTTTTTAAAGCATTTTCAAACTTGTTTATTACCGTTGTTATTACTGCATCACTTTTAGTATCCAAAAGTTCTATTAAGTTTGCACCTGTTGAGGCGTTTAAAACTGTTATTTTACATTTTTTAAATGTATCAGTAATTTGCCTGTCAAGGTCAACTCTATCGGTAACTAAAATAATTTTGGGATTTTTAATTGTTTTTTCCAGTACAATTGCCTGGGCAAGCATAACCATAGTTAACGATTTTCCGCTCCCCTGAGTATGCCATATTACACCCCCTTTTCTTTTTCCGTTTTCAACTTTTTTAATACGTTCTACTGTTTTTTTTATTGCATAATATTGCTGATACCGTGCAATTTTTTTAATATTATCGTCAAAAATTATAAAATTGTGTATAAAATCCATTAGTTTTACCGGGGAACATAAATTATACAAATATTCATCCTGAATAGTAGTTAATATCTCTTGGCTGCTTAACTGCTCAAAATAATTTTTAACATATTTATATCTTTCCCCAAACAGTTTATTATTCTGTTGTTCGGTTAATCTTTTGTTTTTTATTTGGCTTATTTCTGCAAAATAGTCATTTTTTTTGCTTGTGTTTGTAAATTTTGTGCGCCATACCGCCCATTGTTTTTCTTCGGTTCTATTGGTGCCGTATAGTGCGTTATTTGAAGTTATACTTAACAAAATTTGAGCGTAAACATATAATTGTTTAATTCCGTCTTCCTGTTGATTGCGGATATGTTGTGATATTGCCTGCTTTAACGGGTCTTTCATATCGGGGCGTTTACATTCAATTATACAAACCGGTATACCGTTAATATATAGTACAATATCGGTGCGGTAATGCTCTTGCCTGCCAATACGTTTTACGCTTAGTTCTTCGGTTACATGGAATATATTGGTTTTTGGTTCATCCCAGTTTATATAATTTAAATTGTAACTTTTTTTATCGCCGTTTATATTTTGCTCCAACGATACACCAAGTATAAGTTTATTATAAATATAACGGCATGCTTCAATATAACCATCCTGTAAAGGATAATCTTTTAACAACTGAATGCTTTTTTGTATGTTTTGCTCGCTAAAAGGAACAAATTCATCTTTATATTTAATATTATTAAATTTTTCAAGCTGTGTCTTTAATACACTTTCAAACAATACGTTTGTGGTTTTACCGCCGCGCAAGTTTAACGCTTCTTCGGGACTTAAATACTCAAATCCCAAATTTATTAAAAACTGTAATGCCGATATTTGGCTTATATGGTCTTCCTTAAAACTTGGTGTATTCATATATTTTTGGCTAATTTATGGAGAATTAGAATTATTTATAACTATCTATTTTATAATAACTTACACATTTACACAAGCATTTTTTGTCCGGATATGGAGAAAATATGGAGAAAATATGGAGAAAATATGGAGAGTTAATTATCATCTTTTTACCTATTTTTATTATCTAATTAACAATAATATTCTATCTATATTTTATTCATCTTTGTCTAATTACTAAATTATTTTTATATTTTGAACGCCCCTCTTACCATATTAGGAAGAAAGAGTTTAAAACGTCGATACGTCAAAAGATACGTGCCGACCTTTGCGTTTGTACTTTTGTAAAGTACTTCAAATATAGTGATTTATTAAAAGCCATATTTTTCTTTTCTTAACGTGAAAGCTTTTTCCCCACCTTCCATCACGTCCTTTATTGTTTCTTTAACCTTAATATTATCAATTGACCCTTTAGTATTTATTTCCCCTTTAGAAGTGGCTGAATTATGTTCAAAACAAAGAATTAATTCAGCATCTCCATTTACTGCAATATTTGCATTATGACTACTAAAAATCATTTGTCTTTTACTTTTAGCTTTATTGATATTCTCTGTAATTTGTTGAATAACTTTATTATCTAAATCATCTTCAGGTTGATCAATTATTAATGGACCTGTTTGTTGATTTAATAATACTGTTAAAATAGCACCTGCTTGCTGTCCGTATGATGCCTCATCAAATGGAATCGTATTATTCCGATCTTTACAATATTTGATATTTAAATAATATTCTGGCAATTTCAACGAAAATTCAATTATTTTTCTTATATCAAAGCTACTTAAAATTCTCAAGTAATCCCCAGGTAATAATTCTTGATTATCAATTCCATATTTATTTAAATCAATAGATAAATCATTTGATTCTTTTTTCTTGGCCATATAAAGGATAAACCAAAATTTAAGTAATTTTTTATATGTTAATTTCTTTGACTTAAAATTCTCAAAGAATTTTGCAGTACGCTCAGGTTGCCCCTTACTACTTGAACAAGTTTCAATAAATTCACGAAGTATACTTTTATAATTTTCTAATTCTGTGATTTCAATTAATAATTGTCCATCACTTTTTTTAACAATCTCGTTTTTCCCTATTTCAGTCAATTTATGGGATTCCATATTTAGAATATTTCGTTCAAAATATAGTTCCATAATTTTCTTTTCTGTAAATTCATTTTTTATGCAATAGTCTTTAAGTTGAACTATTTCTTCAGTAAGCAACTTAAGTTCATTGTTTAATTCATTATATTGATTTAGATTTTTCTCAACCACATCAGTAGTTGTAATAGCTTTATTATATCTGTTATCAAAATCAATATGTAATTTTTGAATTCTATTTATACAATTATCTAATTCGGTGGATTTTGCATATGCCAAACCTTCTTCTATCTTTTCTTTTATATTCATGATAATACTATTATAAATTTCAAATAAAAGAGTTATCTCATCTTTATTTAACAAAATGTCTGGTATACCATCAATATTTTTAACTTTAGCATTGCCAAGTAGTGTTTGTAATAATCTTGTTACATCGTCTTTTTCCGATATTATTTTTTTCAAAATATCTTTTTCTTGTTCAATAAATTTATTATTCTCAATTGTTTTTTTATCTTCCGGTGGAATACTAATGAATGTTGATTGTAAATTTTCCATTTGTTGCATTATTGAACTTGCCCGAGTGATTATTTCACTAAGGCGTTTTTCTTTCTCGTAATATGTTTCAAGTTTTGCGAAAATTTCAAATATTTTATTTGCATTTTCCTTCAGTTTTTCATCAATCCTCTGTAATTCAATTTGTTTCGAATATTTGATTAATTCTTTTATCTGTTGTGTTCTATCCTTGCCGAATTTGCTTAATTCTTTTTGAGCATAAGATTCTGTTTGTATTATTGTTGCAACATTATTTGGATCTTCGTCTTTCCATTCCCCATCTCCGATTTTTAACCTGAGTTTAGTTAACGTTCTTTCTATTTTGTGAACAACGTTATTTTTAATTATTTCAATTGCTATCAAGCCATTTTTTAGTGTATTTGATACAAAATCAACTAATTCATTATTTTGTTTATCATTTTTATCTTTTCCTAATGCCCATGATAAATACTGCAACATGCTTGATTTACCTGTACCTCGCCCGCCTATAAAAACATTTAATTGGGGATTAAACAGAAGAGATATATCACCCAAATAACTGCTGTTTTTTATATTAATGGATTTTATATATGTATTTGGCAAATCCGGTTTTTCTTGCATTATCCTTGTATTTTTAGCTAAACAAGCTTGTCTGAGCCCTTCAGCAGTTGGTTCAGACCACTTAATCCAACTAGCAGATATTCCTAAATGCTCAAAAGTATCTGTTCTATTATCGGAGGTTTGAATTACCGCAATTGATTTGTTGCCATACGCTTCAGTTTTTCCATTGATTATATTATTCCATCCAGGGTCATTTTTATGTTTCTCATATAGGCCTTTATCAAGATAACCGCCTATAAAATTACCTTTTGCATATTTCGCATGACATCCGTGCCGTAAAATAGTATCACGACCACTAGACTTAATATTTGGAAAAATAATAAATTTACCTTTTAATTTATCTTGTGCTTCTAATTCAGCAACTACTTCACTAATTTTTTCAAATGGAAGTCTTACCGTTTTAGCTGTATTAGGTTCGTCAACTTTTGTATGGTCTTGGATTTTTAATGCAGTATAAATTTGTATTCTTGTTTCATCATTAATTTCTAAGTCTGCATCAAAAATCAGCAATGCCTGGCATGGCACCTCTAATGTGAGCTCCATACCAGGGAACACAATTATTCTTTTTTCTTCTTGAACCAAATTTTCGTTTTCATCAACTTCGTCAATGCTAGCCTTTTTAATATAATTGAAAAACCCTAAATCATGGTGATCGGTAATCGCAACTGCATCTATCTCTTTTTCCCTACATGCTTTAATAAAAGCTTTAGCATATAAATATCTTTCTTCATCTGTTATATACTCCTTGCCCTTAAAATTTTCATCACGTGGCGTATGTACCTGTAAATCGCATTTGTGGAACTTTGCTCCAATATTCATAATTACTCCTTTATTTTATCCTTACCTTCCCCGTTAACAAAACCTGCATCAATCCTTTTTTTTGCTCTTTCAGGGCTTCAAGTTTATTTTTTATTATTTTTATTTCTTTATCCGCTGTTTCTAATATTTCTACAATTGCAGTCTGCTCCTTAATATTTGGCAATGCAATATTTTGGCTTAAGAATGATTCAAAATCAAAAGTCATCTTCTCAATATGAACTCCATAACTAGATATAAACGTTTGATAGTAAAAATAAGGTTGAGTTGATAACCATTTTAAGAATACAATATTTAATAACTCAGGGTCTTTTGCAATAACCGCTATATATGAACCTGAAATCTTTGTGCCTGCAAATTCTTTTGTAACAAGTGCCGAAGCACCATGCATAATTTGCATTTTAGAAAAAATAAAATCTCCGACATTTACATTTCTTAAGTCTTTCACCAATATTTGATGGCCCCACAGTTCCTCCCTTAAAAAAATTCCACCAGATCTCCTCCTTACGCTGATCAGTTTGTATAATTCATTATCATTCCAAATAACAGGGCGTTTTACAATTTTAAGCAATTCAGTGTATGAATACTTT
Source organism: Bacteroidota bacterium (assembly GCA_023447335.1). Classification (GTDB taxonomy): domain Bacteria; phylum Bacteroidota; class Ignavibacteria; order Ignavibacteriales; family Melioribacteraceae; genus JAEXOD01. The sequence continues at coordinate 7,765 of JAEXOD010000017.1, read as the reverse complement.
TTCCACGCCCCTTTAAACCCTTTTAGCCTTTTTTTACCTGTCAACAATTGCTGCATTAAAGCTTTTTTAAGCAATTCTTTTTGTTTAATTAATTCATCTGTTTTTTCTATTGCTTTATCCCACAATAAAAGTAAAGCGGCAATTGCTTTTTGTTCGGCGAGCGGGGGAATTGCAATTTTTAGTGAACCTATTATATTAAGGTTTAATCCTCCACGACCACCATCACCAGTCGACAATTTTCTCAACTGCTCATATTGTTTGTCGAGGTAAGAAAATAAATATTCGGAATCAACGATATCGTTTGGTAAAATTGCCGCAATAGATTGATTTGTGCATAATTCAACTTTTGTAATTGCAACTGTTCCACGTGTTTTTCCCTGCCCAGCTAAACCAATTAAAACACAATCAATTGGTAAAATTTTAGTACTGCTATTTTTTAACCCATCTTCTGTAATTCTTTTTTTAACTTCAAATATTCTTTTTTGATGTAGTTCTCCTGATGTCATCCACCGAATATCACCACCCCAATACTCTAAATTATTGGTTGAAGGAGTTGCCCCTGCAATAATTTTTGTTATTTTGGCTATCCTTTTTACTTCCCACTCAACAGGAATCCAGCCCAAAATAGTAAGTTTATAACCGGGTTTATTTTCCTTCACTCTTTTTGCCCCTTTTTGATATGGATGCCATCTTTTTTATTTCTTTGTCAAAATCACTTTCATAATTTTTATCTTGCAAAATACGAAATTTATCAAATTCGTTTTCAGCCAATAAAACCGCAATTTCATGTTTTACCGTACCGGCATTTTGCAGCACTGTATAATCGTTAAATTTCAAAAAACCGTCAAGTTTTATTATCCAATCTTTCATTGTCATCGGTATTTTTCTTGAGGCTTGGTTTTCGGCATAATCGAGGTACATAGTAACAATGCGGTTAAGTGCCTCTAATTCATCTTTTTGTAAATAGTTTTTTGCAATTATTACATCCGATTTAATAATTTTACCTGCTGGCGATTTCTTCCATGTAGTTAATCCCATATTTGGCAACTCGGCGTTTGCCCTTTGGGAAATTAGTTCGGGTGCTGTTTTACCGGTTATAGCCCAATGCAGTTTGTTTTGTACTGTTTTATAAAATTGTTTGGTTGTTTCATCATTTGGGTTGTAATCTATGCTGCACTCGGCGTAAATGTCAGTAATTTTTTGGTAAAAACGGCGTTCACTAGCCCTAATTTCCCTAATTCGTTCAAGTAATTCATCAAAATAATCTTTGCCAAGTTTTTTGCCGTTTTTCAGTCTTTCATCATCAAGGACAAATCCCTTAACAATAAATTCGTGCAGTGTATTTGTAGCCCAAATACGAAACGCTGTAGCTTCTTTGGAATTGACCCTATAACCTACCGCAATAATGGCATCTAAATTGTAAAATTGAATATCCCTTGTTACATCTCTATTTCCTTCTTTTTGAACTATCCGAAATTTACGGATAGTTGCATCTTCCTTTAATTCGTTGGACAAAAAAATTCGTTCCAAATGGTCATTTACAGTACGTACATCCACGTTAAACAGCTCCGCCATTTTTTTTTGAGAAAGCCAAAACGTTTCATCCTCAAAGAAGACTTCAACTGTTGCTTTGTTTTCAGGAGTGGAGTAAAGTAAAATTTCAAAAGTTTGCATATTAAAATCCCAGTTCCCTTAAATTTTTATTCATTTCTTCTCTAACTTCTGCCAGTTCTTTTTCCAAAGCATCAATTTTTAGCTGTACTGCTTTAATATCAATTTCTTCCTCCTCTTCAAAAGTATCAACATAATGAGGAATATTTAAATTAAATTCGTTTTCTTTTATTTGTTCAAACGTTGCCGAAAACGAATACTTTTCTTCAATAACACCGCTGTTAAATTTACCGGCATTAAAATTTCGGTATGTTTCAACAATTTTATCAATATCGGTTTGGCGCAATTTATTTTGGTTTTTACCCGGTTCAAAATGTTTGCTTGCGTCAATAAACAAAACGTTTTTATTTTTGTGTTTACCTTTATTAAAAATTAAAATAGCTGCAGGAATTCCCGTTCCAAAAAACAAATTTGCGGGCAGCCCAATAACGGCTTCCAAAATATTTTCTTCAATAGTTTTTTGTCTGATTTTCCCTTCACTTGCACCGCGGAATAACACCCCATGGGGAACAACAACACCAACTTTTCCTTTACCTTCGTAAACTGTTTCAATCATGTGGCTTATAAATGCCCAATCACCTTTGCTTTTAGGCGGTACACCGCGCCAAAACCGTGTATATTTATCAGTTTCGGCGGTATCAGCCCCCCACTTATCTAAACTAAAAGGAGGATTGGCAACAACGGTGTCAAATTTCATTAAACTATCATTTTCAATTAGTTTGGGATTTCGGATTGTATCGCCCCATCTTATTTTTGCCGTGTCAAAACCATGCAAAAGCATATTCATAACAGCCAAAGCCCAAGTACTGCCGTTGGATTCCTGCCCATATAATGAAAAGTTTTTACTTCCCACTTCTTTAGCCGCTTTAATAAGCAACGAACCCGAGCCGCAGGTAGGGTCGCATATTCTTGCACCCGGTTCAGATTTTGTAAGTTTTGCAATTAAAGTAGAAACTTCGCTTGGTGTATAAAACTCGCCGGCTTTTTTGCCCGCATCGCTTGCAAAATTTGCAATTAAAAATTCGTAAGCATCACCAATAATATCGCGCCCTTCCAAATGCGAAGGTCTTAGGTCAAGTTTGGGATCATTAAAATCGATAAGCAAAGTTTTTAAGCGGTTATTTTTTTCTTTTATATCGCCCAAATTACTGGAGTTAAAATCTATATTTCTAAAAATGCCTGAACCGTCTTCGCCGTTAATTTTTTCGCGGTTTGCGTCTTCAATGTTTTCCAGAGCTATATTAATTAAATTACCAATATTAGTTTCGTTTCTATTTTCGTACAAATAATCAAAAGAACTATCATCAGGAACAATAAAACGTTCTAGTTTTAGCGATCTGTTAATACGTGTTACATCATCACCATACTTCTGTTTATAATGTGCGTATAAATCTTTATGAACATCACTAACATATTTTAGAAACAACATTGTTAATATATAATCTTTATATTGGCTTGGGTCAATAACTCCGCGGAATGTATCGCATGCTTTCCAAACAATATTATTTATTTCTTTTTGGGTAATTTTTGTTTTCATTTTATAAATCCCTTATTAAACTTTTTAATAAAAATTCCTCTTTTAAATTTTGAATCTGAGAAGTAAGCTGTTTTTCTTTAATACGCAATTTATCAATATTCAGTATAGTTTTTTGTTTTTCAATTGGGGGAATAAATAAACAAAAATTTTGTATTGTAATAATTGTAATAGACGGAAGCGCAGATCCTTTAGCTTGAGCTTTTAGTATTTTTTGTTTTTCGGGATTATTCATTACCCAAGCCAAAAAATCCGGCAATAATATTTGTTTTATATCAGGGAAAAGTTTGATAACAAAAAACGATGACGATGCAACAGCTTTACCGATATTTGAGTTATATACGGTTGCAATATTTTTGATACCTTTTGCTACGAATAAAATATCGCCTTCATTTAGCACATGTTTTTGCAAACGGTTATCAATATAAATATCGGGTCTAACAGTGTCCTTCAAATTTCCGTGATCATCAAAATATTTAGCCTGTAAATATATCCCATCTCCCTTTATGTCGGTTTTTGTGTAAACCCCGGTTTGAACCAAAGCAATATCTTTAATTAATTTTAAAATAAAAACCTCTGTATTTTACGTACAAAATATACGGTAAACTATTAACGAAGTCAAGTTTATTTTTAAGTATATTTGCTACAAAGATACTTAAACTGCGAAATAATTGATAAATTTGTCAATTTTTTCAAGAAAAAGAAAGTGTGTATAATCCTGAAATAGGTTGACTTTTTTGTGTTATTTACGGAAAATCTGGAAAGATTCACTAATTCCCGTTATAAGGAATCGCCTTGAATAATTAAACGCCTTAACGCAAGTGAAGAGCTTTGCGGTGTTATTATAGATATTGCAGTTATAAAATTAAACTCCCAAAAGGTTCTCAAAGGATTGAAATTAGAAGCGGACATGAAGTTAGTGGGATTATAAATTTGGGGGTTATTGACATTAACATAGTTATTCGTTATTTTATAAAACTTATTAGTTCTTATAAAAATTTATAGTCAATATCTGTGGTTAGAAAAGGATCCGTGGAATAAAAACAATTTATACGTTAAAGTCTCTTTTTTACAGAATGAATATATTAATTTAATAAACGAGGTACTGCAATGAAGAACATTGTTACGACAATTTTAATACTTATGATTTTATCGAGTTTTATGCTTGGACAAAATCTGGGTCTATCTCTACATAAGTTTGGAAATAATAAAGAATCGGATCGTTTCTTGTTACAAAATCATAAAGAACTAAAAAATACAAACAATAAAGGGATAATGTATAAACCATTGGTTATCGCAATTAATGATAATACAAATAGACATACTTATTCATATGATTCATATGGTAGGGTAACAACTGAATTGTGGGAGAAATTGGATAGCGGAGTATGGTTAAATAGTAATCGAACTACATATACTTATGACTTAATTGGAAATATACTAGTTTGTTTAAATGAAATTCGAGACATAGTAAGTGGTGGTTGGATAAATAGTGAAAGATATTCGTACACATACAGCAGTACTTCAAAGACGTATAAAATAGAGACATTTAAAAACGGAGCGTGGCAAAATTATTCATTATACACATATACTTATGATATAAACGGAGATGTTCAAAAATTATTAGGTCAAGGATGGAGTAACGGCTGGGTTAATGAGATTCTTCAAAGTTATTTATATGATGAGAATGGTAATATTGTAAGTTTAATAGAAGAATTTTGGGATACTCCCAACAATAATTGGGGGAATCGTTACAGGCTTACTTATACTTATGATATATACAACAATCCGTTGACAAATTTACTAGAGTTTTGGCAAAATGGAAGTTGGCTCAATAATTATCGAGAATCCCAAACTTATGATGAATTTGGAAATGGGGTAACTTGGTTGGTTGAACAATGGGAAAACGGAGATTGGGTGAATCAACGACGATCTTTCGCCACATATGATTCACATAATAATATGACGACTGTATTGTCAGAAAACTGGGGAAGCGGGGTTTGGTCGAACTCTTATCGATCAACTTATACATATGATTTAATGGATAATTTATTAACAAAGTTGAGTGAAAGTTGGACGATCGGATTATGGGTGAATGATTCCCGAGAGACATATACTTATGACATTACTTCGAACGCAGTTACCGGGAAAGCCGAAAAATGGGAGAATAACGCTTGGGTAAACAATCAATATGGTTCTTTGACTCTCACATCTAATTATAAGAATAATAATTTGTATGTTTCGGGGTATAATTGTAATGTAACCTATACCCAATTTACAGATGTAAAAGATGAGCTTAACAATAGTTTAGTTTTTGCATTAAACCAAAACTACCCAAACCCGTTTAATCCAAGTACAAACATAAATTTTACTTTACCTAAAACCGAGTTTGTAACACTAAAAATATACGATATTTTAGGTAAAGAAATTACAACTTTGATAAACGAAGAATTAAATGCAGGCAACCACACAAAAATATGGGATGCCAAAAACTTAAGCAGCGGAGTATATTTTTATAAATTGCAAGCGGGTAAATTTACAGAAACCAAAAAAATGGTTTTAGTAAGATAAAAATTATTAATTATATGAGATACTAAATGAAAAAAGTTGTTTTTACAATTTTAACCGTTTTAATTTTAACATCTTTGGTATATAGTCAGTACCAAAGGAGTATGAAAGTACAACAAGAGTTTTTCGATAAAAAATATGAAAAAGAAAAAAGTCAAAATAAAGACAGTGATCCTTTTACATTGCAAAAGCAAAACAAAAGTAAAGTTAATACCGAAAAAGGAATACTTTATAAACAAAGCGATGTTTATATAAATGATAGCACTAAAAAACAAACTTATACTTATGATACGAAGGAGAATGAGTTAAATGAGTTAGATGAGGTATCATTGTCAAACGGTGGTTGGGTAAACAATTGTCGATATACTTTTACGTATGATTCAAGCGGGAATAGGCTGGTCGAATTGTATGAGGAATGGTTAAGCGGTGGTTGGGTGAATTCTTCGCGTAATACTTATACTTATAATGCAAACGGGAAAAGGTTGGTCGAGTTGTATGAGGAATGGTCAAGCGGTTGTTGGGTGAATTTTTCGCGTAATAATTATACATATGATGAAAACGGAAATATTCTGATCGAGTTGTCTGAGGAATGGGAAAACGGTTGTTGGGTAAATAATTGTCGATATACTTTTACCTATAATGCAAACGGAAATAGGCTGACAGAGTTCTCTGAGCTTTGGGAAAACAGTGGATGGGTGAATTCTTCGCGTAATTCTTATACCTATGATGCAAACGGAAATAGGCTGACAGAGTTCTCTGAGCTTTGGGAAAACGTTGATTGAGTGAATTATTATAGAGATACATAAATATATATATGATTTAAGAGGTAAAAAATTTTTATGTTTTGCGAGACAGCTGGGAAAACGATGATTGGGTTTTGCGTACTCGTTATACCTATACTTATAATGCTAGCGGTTATATGCTGACTAAGTTGTATGAAAAATGGAACAACGGAGATTGGCTGAATGTTAATCGATATACCTTCACCTGTGATACTAACAGCAATGCAGTTGGAGGGTCAATCGAAAATGGGAAGTTAATAAATGGGTAAAATACTCATATTTGTATTATAATAAAATAGAATAATTGACATTAGTGGTTATAATTGTAATGTAACCTACACCCAATTTACAGACGTAAAAGATGAGCTTAACAATAGTTTAGTTTTTGCATTAAACCAAAACTACCCAAACCCGTTTAATCCAAGTACAAACACAAATATTACTTAACAAATGCGGAATATATAATACTAAAAATATACGATATTTTGGGTAAAGAAGTAACAACGCTTATTAACGAACAGCTTAATGCTGGTAATTATAAAAAAACTTGGGATGTAAATAACTTTAGCAGCGAAGCTTATTTCCATTAACTTACAGCAGGTAAATTTACAGATTCCAAGAAGATGGTTTTAGTAAGATAAATAAAAAAAATAGTTTTCTAAGGTGGGGTAGTGTTTAGTTAAGCCTTCTGTTAAGGCACAAGCCAAATTAGGGGGTGTATATTTTGATTTGAAAAGTACTAAAATTACAACAAATGTTGGCTCAAATGTATTTATTCACCTCCGCTATTTTTTGTATAAGAACCCTGATAATGAAACAATAACAAATCTGGAGAACAATACCATTAGTAAATTTAGTTTTTTTTAGCTAACTATTTACTTTTTTTTAATGATGTATTATAATTGTACTGTGATTTTGTTATTAATAAATACATATAGTATAAATTAAATTTAAGGTTGAAAACTCTTATTTTATATTTAATAACAATATTATTTGATTCAACAAAAATTGTTCGATATAACTCGGGAAAATCAGAATAAGAAAAGTATTGGATTAATATACAGTTAAGCTGTTAAAAATACTTGCTTATTGGGGATATCTTTTTCAAAATTCAAAATAGAGAGGCGAATCATGCAAAATTTTAGTTTCAAATGGTTACTCGCAAAATTAAAAATATTTAAGTTGAGGTATTTATATAATAAGTATTACA
>JAEXOD010000165.1 GCA_023447335.1 Bacteroidota bacterium | reverse complement strand
TAGCTACTTCTTTTCCAAGGATGTCATATACTTTAAGTATTACATGCTCATTCTGCGGAATTGTAAATTCAATTGTTGTTGAAGGATTAAACGGATTTGGATAGTTTTGGGAAAGAAAAAACGAATTCACCGATATATCTTCATCTTTAATATCCGTAAAAAGCGCATACTCAACATATATTTCTCCGGCATAATACACTAATGTATCTTTTCCGGAGTTATATAGTATTCTTGCCTGTCCATTGCTTTGATTCCATTGACCTCCACCCCAACTCTTGCACTTAGCATTTATGCAGTTAGAATTTTGATCATATGAATAAATATTATAGTTATCATTATAAAATGTAGATGATATACCATCTTGATCCAACTGAGTAATTAAATTGCCGGAAAAATCATATGTATATTGTCTCCTATAATTGTCCATCCAAGAATTTCCATATTGATTTTTGTATAAATACTCAACAAGTTTACCGGAACTATTGTAGCTAAGCGTATCTAATGTTCTATTATTCCAAACATTTAAATACCAATTTTGCCATTTAATGGATGTTAGTTTATTATTATTATAATTATAAAAGTATCTTTCAACAGCTCTAAATAATGTATCCCCATTTACTTTTTCTTCTTTCAATCTTATCACTCTATTTCCATCTACATCATAAACATTATAATATCTATTATAGCTTACTTGATATCCAACATCATATTTCATTGTTTCATACTCTAAATTACTATAAATATCGTAGGAGTAAGAATAGTTGTAGTAATTAACCCAATTTCCGTTTTCCCAAAAATCTTCTTTTATTTGACTTAGTCTATATCGGTCATCATAAGTGTAATAGGCTTTTCTTGCAAAATATCCCCATTCAAAAGTTTCGGATAATTCTGTTACCACTCTTCCAAAAATTGTATAGGTATTAATAGTTCTATTCAATGTATCCCATTTAATACCGTTTCTTTTTTCTTCTATGTAAGAAAGTCTATTACCATTCTCGTCATAAGTTGAAGACTTTCGTTCCAAATAGAGATAAGACCCGTTTGTAACATTTACCAATGTTTGAGTTAAAAGATTTCCTTTTTCATCGTATTCAAAAAAATCCTTAAGGGTATCTCCTAAAGAATTATTGGTAATAATTGTTACAACAAGTGGTTTATAAAAACTTTTAGTTAAAGTATTATTTTCTTTTGCATTTAAAACATATGTAAAACAAAGTAATATTAAGATTGTCTTGATTAAATACTTTTTCATTTTTACCCCCATTTTATTTTAAATAATTCATTTTAATAGTTTTATTCAATTTTCCGGTTTGCATAACTGCAAAATAAATGCCGCTTGCTAACTTTTCAGGGACCCAATTTATTTTATATCCGCCCACCGTTAGTTCTTCATTTAATAATGTCGCAACTTCTTTTCCAAGGATGTCATAAACCTTAAGTATTACGTGGTCATTCTGCGGAATTGTAAATTCAATTGTAGTTGACGGGTTAAACGGATTTGGATAGTTTTGGGAAAGGGAAAATGAATTCACCGATATATCTTCATCTTTAATATCCGTAAAAAACGCATACTCAACATATAATTCACCTGTGTAATATTTTAAAGTATCTTGTCCATTGTTATATAAAACAACTGCACTTCCAATGCCTGGGTACCATTGACCTCCTCTCCAATTATTACACTTCCCACTTATACAATTACCATGTTCATCATAAGAATAAATATTATAGTTATCATTATAAAATGTAGATGATATACCATCTTGATCCAACTGAGTAATTAAATTGCCGAAAAAATCATATGTATATTGCCTCCTATAATTGTCCATCCAAGAATTCCCATATTGATTTTTGTATAAATACTCAACAAGTTTACCGGAACTATTGTAGCTAAGCGTATCTAATGCTCTGTTATTCCAAACATTTAAATACCAATTTTGCCATTTTATGGATGTTAGTTTATTATTATTATAATTATAAAAGTATCTTTCAACAGCTCTAAATAATGTATCTCCATTTACTTTTTCTTCTTTCAATCTTATCACTCTATTTCCATCTACATCATAAACATTATAGTATCGGCAATAGTTTACCTGATATCCATTGTCATATTTATTTGTTTGATACTCTAAATTACCATAGATATCATAAGAGTAAGATAAGCTGTTGTTATTAACCCAATCATTGTTTTTCCAAATATCTACTTTTATGTTACTAAGCCTATATTTTGAATCATATGTATAAAATTTTCTTTGACCGTAGTAGTACCCCCCATCAAAAGATTCGTATAATTCTGTTTCAACTCTTCCAAAATTTGTATAGGTATAAATGGTTCTATACAATGTATCCCATTTAATACCGTTTCTTTTTTCTACTATGTAAGAAAGTCTATTGCCATTTTCATCATAAGTTGAAGATTTTCTTTCAAAATATAGATAAGCTCCATTTGTAACATTTACCAATGTTTGAGTTAAAAGATTTCCTTTTTCATCGTAATTAAAAAAGTCTTTAAGTGTATCTCCTAAAGAATTATTGGTAATAATTGTTACAACAAGTGGTTTATAAAAACTTTTAGTAAAAGTATTATTTTCTTTTGCATTTAAAACATATATAAAACAAAGTAATATTAAGATTGTCTTGATTAAATACCTTTTCATTTTTACCCCCTTTTTATTTTAAGTAATTCATCTTAATAGTTTTATTGAATTTTCCGACTTGCATAACTGCAAAATAAATGCCGCTTGCTAACTTTTCAGGGACCCAATTAATTTTATATCCGCCTACCGTTAGTTCTTCATTTAATAGTGTCGCTACTTCTTTGCCAAGGATGTCATAAACTTTAAGTATTACATGGTCATTTTGTGGAATTGTAAATTCAATTGTAGTTGACGGATTAAACGGATTTGGATAGTTTTGAGATAGATTTACATTTGTAGGTAAAATATCCGTTTTTACTTCCTTTACTCCTACATAAAAATTTAACGGTAATCTCCAAACACCATTCCAGGTTGTGCTATAAACCAAAGAATTATTAATTTTTACAAGGTTTTTCAAACCTGTGCTTGATATTCCGTATCTAAATTTGTCAAAATTCAATCCATTATCAACACTGACATGTAAAAAACCGTCATAATTATAATTATCATCACATAATAAAATTATATTTTGACCGTCATAATATCCGTCATAAAATGCATCCCACCAATAATATCCGGTTTCAAGTTTTTGCCAAACATCTCCTCCGTTTATTGATGTCCATATCCTCATATTAGAATTAATAATAATATTATTTCCTTCTGCTTTAATAAAATAAATTTTTCCGTTTCCGATTTGATCTATTTTTGAAAAAATAACACCGTTATTCTGTAATATATAAACTCCAGTTTCAGTTCCGACATATAAAACGCCGTTTATAACAATCATATTTATAATTTTTTGATTCTCGATTCCGGCAGAAAAATTTAACCAAGTATTCCCCATATCTGTTGATTTATAAATACCGTTATTACTTGATCCTATAAATAGATCTTGCCCTAATGATGAAATTGCAACGGGATTATTAACTTTTATGTTTGTCAAAACTTGTTCCCAGAGTTGGCCCATGTTTAAAGAAGAAAATAAATCTCCGTTTTCCGCAACTGCAAATAGTTTTTCTCCGTTTTTGGTTACTCCTTTAATAACCCCACTTAAATATTGTTGCACCCAACTAATTCCGTCGTTATCTGATCTATATACTTTTCCTGTTGTGTTTCCTGCAAAAACATACTGATCTATTTTTGATAAAAATGTTATATCCATCATTGTTAAAGCACCGGTTGAAACACCCGAAAAACTCGAAAAAACATCTTCAGTGCACATAACCCCGGCATGTCTTGTTCCTAAGTATATTTTGGAACCATAGCTATACATATAGGTAATTGGTAAATAAGAAATAGGTTGCCAATTTTCGGGATCTCCTGTGTATTTAAGAATACCATGAAAGTTCCCTTGGTTAGAATATATCTCATTATTATAAACGAGTAAATTAAAATTAGTCCACTGAGCGTAAGCACTGGATATTCTTGTCCAATTAGTCCCGTTATTTGTAGATTTATAAACAAAATTTGAAGAAATTAATATACTATCTTCCAAAAATGCAATATCATTAATTTTTTCGTAAACACCATTATTATATAAGCCTGCATTGGAAAGTTTCCAAGTTAAGCCGTAATCTTTAGAAATAAAAACACCATTTTCACTACCAAGAACAAATAAACTATCTTTTGAATTTATACATGTTAAATAAGAAGAGTTTAAACCATTATTACTTATAATCCAATTTGTACCAAAGTTTGTGCTTCTATATAATTTATTTCCGTTAATTGCATATATTATATTGTTGTTTATGTGCAATTTTGAAATTCCGCTTTTGGGAAGATCTCCGATAATTGAACTCCATGTAGTACCTCCGTCACTTGAGTAGAATAAATCCGCAGGAAGAGAATAATCACCGCTCGCACCCGTAATAATATATTCACTTGTTGCAGCAAGACAGTTAAATTTGTAATTCGGAAGTGGTGCTTTACTATATGTCTTTCCGTCATCATAAGAGTATTTTAAACCGTATGCAGTTGCTACAAATAATTTACCCTTATGATGAATAACCTCATAGACATGTTGCAACTGATCCGTTCCTTCAACTAAAGATTGACTGTAAAACGAAGATACACAAGTAAATAAAAGGACTAAAAAGATTGAATATTTCATTTTTTGCTCTAAAAGTTTAGAATTTAATATTTATTTATTTTTTACTTTTCCAAAATACAACTAATTATTTCAATTTATAAAATTATTTCCCTAAATACTAATTATTAATTCCTTTCATAAATATATTTATTCCGCAATAAAAATAATGATTCATTATATCAATTCAAAACAGACTGTGATATGCAACACAATTAATTATGATATAGATCACAATTAGTATTAATCCTCATTTATTTTGCAATATTATGTGTGTTTTTTATTATTTTTGAAGTATAATGAAATCTTGTGGATTTTTTTTATTTTATATGCTATCAAATAATCTAACAGATGTGCTAAAACAAATAGATAAACCCGGAATTTAAAATGTCAAATATTATAATCCCCAAATATAAACAAAAACCACTCCGAATGAAGTGGTTTTTAATTTTAAAATTATACAATAATACAATCACTTGATTAATTTATCAATCTCACTTTTTAATTCTCTAAACGATTTACCTCTGTGGCTAATTTTGTTTTTATCTTCCACAGGAAGTTCTGCTAAAGTTTTATCATAACCTTCAGGTCTAAAAATTGGGTCATAACCAAAACCGTGTACTCCGGATTTAACTTTAACAATTTCTCCTTTTAATTCCCCCATTTCGGTTAAATAATTTACGCCGTCATAATAAACCGAACAGCAATAAAAAGCAGCCGGATGAGGAAGAGGAAAATTTTCAAGTTCCTTTAGTAATAAATTATTGTTATCGTCATATGTACAATTTTCTCCCGCATAACGAGCAGAAAATACACCGGGTCTTCCCTGCAATTGTTTAACCCCCAAACCGCTATCATCTGCAATTACAGGAACATTAAATTTTTTGTAAACCGCAAAAGCTTTAATTTTTGCGTTATCTTCATAAGTTTCTCCATCTTCAATAATTTCCGGAAAATCGGGATAATTACCTAAATAATCAACTTCATATTCTGTAAAGATTTCGCTTACTTCTTTAAATTTCCCTTTATTATTTGTCGCAAAAAATATTTTCTTTTTCATCTACTATATCCTATTTAATAATTCGCGAAGTTCAAATTTTGCATTAGATAACATTTCTGTTTTATCATAAATAAGTGATTCACCGTGCTTTACAACCCATCTACCATCAATCATAACATGTTTTACGGAATCTTTAGATGAAGAATAAACTATATCCGAATATATATTTTCGTCATTATCCAGTAAGCATTTATCCGGCACATTTAAATCCAATAATACTAAATCTGCTTTTTTCCCAACTTCAATTGATCCTATTTCATTTTCTAAATGCAATGCTTTTGCACCTTCAATTGTAGCTAATTTAAAAGTTGTTTTTGCATCCATTACGGTTGATCCGTGAATCGGTTTTTGAATTAATGCAGCCAATCTCATCTCAACAAACGCACTTAAATTATTATTACACGGCGCACCGTCTGCTCCTAAACTTACATGAACCCCTTCTTGTAAATATCTTGGAATATTTGCAATACCGCTACCCAATTTCAAATTTGATGAAGGGCAGTGTGATACTCTTGTCCCCGATTTTTTAAGTAAATCCACTTCATGGTCATTTAAGTGAATACAATGAGCAAGTACCGTTTTATCATTTAATGCACCTATGCTATCAAAAAAATCGACATTTTCTTTACCGTATTTCTTTCTTACGGCTGCTATTTCATCTCTATTTTCTGATGAATGTGTATGATATAATGAACCGGGTAAATCTTTAACTAACTCTGCCGTCTCTTTTAATAAATCGTAACTACAAGATAAGGCAAATCGGGGTGCAAATGCATATTTTACTCTATCGGTTTTTTTGTCGTGATATTCTTTCGCAAGTTGATTACTATAATTTAATGATCTTTCTTTTGTTTCTTTAAATTTAGGTACTAAGCCGTTCTCGTCTATCATACACTTTCCGGATAAACCACGCATACCTGAGTAAATTAATTCTTCAAATACTGCCTCCATATAATTTAATGTACCCATATCAAGTAAAGTAGTAGTACCTGAAGTTTGCAGTTCATAAATTCCTAATTGCGCACTATATTTTAAAGAATTAAAGTTGTGTGCATTTTCGTATAAAAATATTCTTTGCGAAAGCCATTCCAATAACTCCAAATCATCTGCCAGACCCCTAAACATTGTTTGGCATAAATGAATATGAGTTTGTACAAATCCAGGTATTAATGTTAAATTTTCATACTTAACAATATATTTTTCGTCTTCCGGTTTTAACTCCTTCACAGGTAATAAATTTGTAATTTTGTTATCTATAATTTCAATAGCGAAGTTTCTTAATATTTCATCATTTTTATTTACTGTAACAATTTCTTTTGGGATAATAATTATTTTATTCATCTTTCTTCTCAATTTCGTTATAAAGTTCGTCCAATTTTTCCATAGCATATCTTAAATGAGGAATTACAATAGACCCGCCTACAATTAAAGCAATGTTAAACGCCTCATAAAATTCCTCACGTGTAGTTCCTTCGGCAACACATCTATCCAAATGATATAAAATGCAGTCGTTGCATCTTAAGACCATCGAAGCGACAAGTCCCATCAACTCTTTCATTTTTACAGGTAAAGCACCTTCAGTATATGCTTTGTTATCCAATGCAAAAAATCTCTTAAAATCCAAAAACCCGGAATTAAGGATTTTATCATTCATTTCCTTTCTATATAGTCTAAAATCATCTACACTATTTTTCATATTTTTCTCCGTTTAACTGTTCTTTCTGTCTTTTTAATTCTTTTGCTAAATAATAACCGGTTAAACTATTGGGATTTTCTGCAATTTGCTCCGGAGTACCCATAGCAACAATCTGACCTCCGTTTTCTCCCCCTTTAGGACCCAAATCTATAACATAATCAGCAATTTTTATAACATCTAAATTGTGTTCAACAACAATTATAGTATTTCCTTTATCAACGAGTTTATTAAGTACATCCATTAGTATTTTTACGTCTTCAAAATGTAACCCGGTTGTTGGCTCATCCAAAATATAAACAGTCTTACCGGTACTTATTTTACTAAGTTCGGTTGCTAGTTTTACACGTTGTGCTTCTCCTCCTGAAAGAGTTGTTGCTTGTTGTCCTAACTTTATATAACCAAGTCCTACATCATATATTGCTTGTATTTTCCTTTTAATTCTTGGTAAATCATCAAAAAATTGTAAAGATTCTGAAACTGTCATATCTAATACTTCAGAAATATTCTTCCCTTTATATAAAACTTCTAATGTCTCGTTATTGTATCTCTTTCCCCCGCATGTTTCACATTTCACGTAAACATTCGGTAAAAAGTTCATTTCAATTTTCATTAGGCCGTCTCCTTGACATGTTTCACATCTACCTCCTGAAACATTAAAACTAAAACGACCCGGTCCGTATCCTCTCACTTTGCTTTCGGGTAATTGAGCAAACAAATCTCTAATAAATGTAAATAATCCGGTATATGTTGCAGGATTAGATCTCGGAGTTCTTCCTATAGGCGATTGATCTATTTCAATTATTTTATCTACGAATTCCAATCCGGTTACATTTTCATACGGTAAAGGATTTTCCTTAGATCCATAAACATGTTTCATTAATATTTTTACTAATGTTTCATTTACTAACGTAGATTTTCCGCTTCCGCTTAAGCCGGTTATACAAGTAAATGTTCCTAAAGGTAAACTTACATTAATATCTTTTAAGTTATTTCCCTTTGCACCAAAAATGGATAAATATTCTCCGTTTGATTGCCTTCTGCTTGTAGGCAGGGGAATATTTAATTTATCCGTTAAATAACTATACGTTAAACTATTTTCCGGTTTAATATTATACATTTGTTCCGTAGTACCGGAATAAACAATTTCACCCCCATGCTCTCCTGCACGTGGACCTAAATCAACAATAAAATCACTATGTTCAATAGTCTCTCTATCATGTTCTACAACTAAAATAGTATTACCTAAATCTCTAAGATTTTTTAGCGAATTGATAAGTTTATCATTGTCACTTTGATGTAACCCAATACTTGGTTCATCCAAAACATAAAGTACTCCGGCAAGTTGAGTACCTATTTGAGTTGCAAGCCTAATTCTTTGGGCTTCACCCCCGCTTAATGTTTTAGCGCTTCTATCCAAAGTTAAATAATCTAAACCTACATTAAGTAAAAAATCGAGGCGTTCGGTTATCTCTTTAAGAATTGGTCTAGCAATTATTTTATGTCTACCTATAAAATTTAAATTGTTAAAAAATTGCTGTGCTTTAATAATAGAATGAGCTGCAACTTGGCTAATGTTCATATCTTTTATTTTAACGGCTAAAGGTTCTTTTTTTAATCTTTCCCCATTACATACAGAACACTTTTGTGTGCTCATGAAACTTTCAGCCCAATCTCTAACTTTATCACTACTTGTATGTTTGTAATAATCCCATACATAAGGGAAAACCCCTCTAAAACTTAACGATAGATTTGTAGTAACACCACTAGCAAAAGTATATTTAAATTTTGTTGCTTTTTTTGAACCATATAATATAATATCCAAAATTTCTTTTGGTAAATCTCTAATTTTATCATACAAAGAAAATTTCAGTTGTTTGGACATCGCTTCAAGTTGGTTAAAATAATACATATCCCTTCGTTCTCCAAAAGGGACAATCCCCCCTTCGGCAATATTCTTATCATAATCAGGAATAACTAAATTCAAATCAATTTCTTTTTTTTCTCCTAAACCGTCACATTCCGGACATGCACCGTAAGCAGAGTTAAATGAAAATGAGTTTGGAGCTAATTCTTCAAAACCAATATTACAGTGCCCGCATGAAAAAATTCTACTATATATAAAATCTTCTTTATCACAATTTACTACGCAAAACCCCTCACCTCTGTTTAATGCAACTTCAATAGATTCCCTTACACGTACACTTGAAGAATCTTTAACCTGAATTCTATCAATTACCAATTCAATATCATGTTTTTGATAACGACTTAATTTCATCCCCGGAGTAATCTCTTCAATAATTCCGTCAACTCTAGCTTTAGTAAAGCCTTCATCCATTAAAGTGCTAAAAAGTTCTTCGTAATGACCTTTTCTTCCTTTTATTATTGGTGCCAAAACAATTATTTTTTTGCTATCAAACTTCTTCATTATGTTATCGATAATTTCATCTGTACTTTGCCTTTCAACGGGTCGTCCACACTGATAACAATGTACAGTTCCTACTTTTGCATATAACAATCGCATAAAGTCATAAATTTCGGTTACTGTTCCTACAGTGGAACGAGGATTATGAGAAGTAGATTTTTGCTCAATTGATATAGCAGGGCTTAAACCTTCAATTAAGTCAACATCAGGTTTTTCCATTAAATTTAGAAATTGGCGAGCATAAGGAGACAAAGATTCTATATACCTTCTCTGTCCTTCGGCATAAATTGTATCAAAAGCTAATGTGGATTTTCCGCTTCCGGATAGACCCGTTATTACTGTTAACGTATCTCGAGGTATATCAATATCAATATTTTTAAGATTGTGTTCTCTTGCACCACGAATAATTATTTTATCTTCGGTTTCCATGTAGGTAATTCTAAAAGTTTTAAACTTTAAATTATAACTAACCTTAGACAAAAAATCAAATTTTAATTTAAATTTTTTCTATTAATTAATAAACCGAAAGTTTTGCCAGTTTATCAATTAAATTTTTACAACCACCGCAGCTTAAATAATTTGAATGCTCTTCAATTGAATTAAACTTACATTTTGTGATATTTTTACATAAAAATTCTCCGTTTGTTATTTCTAAAAAAGAAAAAATGATTTTATCAAGTTCTTTATTAGTTTGTGAAAAATCGATTTCAGGATTATGCTTCAATAGTCTCAAACTACTTATATAAATTATAGCACCTAAAGCACCGCAAACATTTCCGCTTAAACCAAGTCCTCCTGCAAATCCGGATACAGCAATTGCCTCTTCTCTAGTTGCCTCTGCCTTAATTACTGCTTGCACTGCACAGTTAAACGTAGAAATATCATTGTAATAGCTTTTCGCAAATCCATTGTTGATTGTTTGCAATGCATCAGGCATCCAATTCGCTAATAAATTGAAACATTTACTAAAAATAAAACCGCTAGTTATTGTTTTTAACATGAATTTTATAAAGCTAAATTTATTTTCAAAATCACATTCGGATATATCTTTACAGTCGGCACTATTAGCCCTTTCGATAAATGAATTTTGCATTAAAATAGTAGTTTCAGTGGAAGTTATAATAGCTTCATTATCATTTTTAATTGTATTAGCAGATTGATATCCTATTGCCAAGGCAGCACCCCACAACATTCCGCACTGATAACCTTTTCTAAGCAAACCTCCGGCGAAAGGATCGGCAGCTTTTTCTTCTAATTTCAGATTATTCTTGAACTCATTGTTTAATAGGTGAAAAACTGCTTGCGAGCAAGTTCCACATTTAAGAAAGCTCTTCTTAAAATACATTTTACTTTGCATATTTACCCAAAAGTTAATTGTTATATTATTTTCATAAATCTTCTATCAATTATGCAAATCAATACTATGAATATTTTTTTTGAAAATTTAATTATAAGATATTATATAATAAATACTTAAATTACTCTACTTTTAATGTAAAC
The DNA here is from genome assembly GCA_023447335.1 of Bacteroidota bacterium. Lineage (GTDB taxonomy): Bacteria > Bacteroidota > Ignavibacteria > Ignavibacteriales > Melioribacteraceae > JAEXOD01. Next base: position 13,908 of record JAEXOD010000165.1, on the reverse strand, counting down.
ACTTTTTCTAAAGAGCATTTAAATATTAAAGATAGCCGAAAAGCCAATTCAAGCGTCGGAAAATATTTACCGTTTTCTATTGCTACTATTGTTTGACGTGTTACGCCTACTTTATCAGCTAACTCCTGCTGTGTCATTTCATCATTCTCAAATCTAAGTTTTCGGATGTTGTTTTCAATTTTTATTTTATCCATTTAAATACCTTTTTTATAGTAGTAAATTTGAACAATTCCTTCGGCAAAACAAGAGATAAATCCAAAGATAAAAAGAATTGAAAACATAATATATAATTCATAATCAAAAGCTTGTGAACCCATTGCCAATAAAAATCCTATTACAAAAACCCAATGAGCTATTTTTATCCCTTTAAGTTCAATTAACTTATCTCTCTCATCTGATAAAGTCGGAACATCTTCGTTTGTTAAAATTTTATTTAATACAGCAAAACCTATATGCATTATTATTTGAACAACAATTGAAATAGGAATTAAAATTAGAAATGCCCTACCCCAAAATTTTGGTTGATTAAGAATTTCCGGATTATCAACAATTTGACTATTATATAAATAGATCGAATAAATGAAAATTACTAATAACGAAATAATTAAGGATAATAAAATTTCTCTTTCTTTTGTATAAAACATAATGTCCTCCAAAGTGTTAAAATTTTCATACACAATGTATTATATTTTTTACACTATGTCAAGTATTTTTTACATTATGTATGAGATTTTTTACAATTTAGAAGTTCTGTCTATTGAAAAGTTGTAAAAAAGGGGCTGTATCAAAAGGGATTATTTTTTAAAATAAGTTGCTAACACTCACCCCCTAGCCCCCTCTCTAAATTCTAGAGAGGGGGAATAATACACTAAATAATTCAGCTTTAGGTTAATTGCCGAACGCCGAAAAAAGTCCGCAACTTATTATAATACAACGGATAGCCAAGTGCCGTCACCCCTTCTCTAGGGTTTAGAGAAGGGGTCGGGGAATGAGTGGATTTAAATGTTAACGAGGAATAATAAATCGATTTTTGTGATTTAATTGCTCTTTAAAAACGATAACAAACAACTTTTGATACAACCCCTTAAATACAAAAGAATTAAAACTAATTAATTTCTAATAAATTCTACTCGCCGATTAAGTGATTTTCCATAAGCATTATTATTACTCTCTAGGGGTTCAGTTTCTCCTTTTCCGTCAGTAATAAACCTTTCACTACTTAGACCAAAATTATCAACCAAAGCTTTTTTAACTGCATCTGCTCTTCTTTTGGATAATTCCAAATTAGCTTTATCATCACCGTCACTATCTGTGTGCCCAACAATAGTAAAGTTATAATTTTTATTCGTTTCCATAAATTCGGCAATAGTTTTTAAAGTACCAAAAGATTCACCTTTTATCTTATCTGAACCACTATCAAAAAGGATTCCGTGCGAAACTATTTTTTTAATATCCTTTTTAATAGTCGGTTCGCCTATTGCAACTCTAAAATTACTAATTAAAAATGTATAAGGTTTTTCTTCATCAAATTCATGTAACCCCAATTTAATCATATTATAGTTAGAACCTATCACAAATTGAGGTAAATCCCATACTTTTACACTATTATACCAAACCGATAAACGTTTACCGTTAACTAAAATTGATACTCGTGTAATCTTGTTATAAGTTTTATTAAGAACATCATTTTTAATACTTCTTGGATCAATTGTTTTTCTATCTCCGTTTTGCATCCAAGCTGATCCTTCAGTCATAAAATCTGAAGACTCCTCAAATCTAAAATAATTTGAAATAAAAAATGAAGCATTTCCCATCTCAGAAGGATATGGCTCACCGATTTCGTCATTATCTTTTTCCCGAGAAATAACACCAACTGTAAAATGTCCCAAATAATCTATATCATCAATCATTTTTCCGTCAACGATCATATCAAATTCAATTGTAAAACACTCAGGTAATGATTGTTCTAAATTTGGGACATAAGCTGTTTCATTGGTCAACTTTAACCATTTCCCTTCAAATAAATTTGTTGTAACAACTTCTCCGCTACCGGTTGTTTTCCAATTTACAGGAAACTCCCCAATATTATCGAACGAAAAGTCATCATAAAATATTATTCTCGATCCCGGAACAAAGGTATAATTAGAAAATGTTTTTAATTCTTGACAAAAAACTAAATTACTGATTAAACTAAACGTAAATACAACCCCAATTAAAAATTTCATTACTTACTCCCTTAGAAATTAAAATGAGTCAAAAGTTATATCTTTTATTCTAAACTATTCGTGATTTAAATCACAATAACCACATATAAATGAATTAAATTCATTAACAATATTAAAATTACCTAATACAAAGCATTAATAGATAGTGAATCCTAAATTTTTACCCTTAAATAACACTTTAAAATTTCGATAATAATAAATGGAAATAGATGCTTTTTGATCAAATTTTGAAAAATTAATATGTTTCATTAATTAAAAAAAAGTAGTATTTTTGTTAGTTAAATATTTTTAAAATAAGTTTTTAGCAGAAAAGTGGAACAAAAAAAAGAAAGACTAATTTTTATAGACCTAATGAGAGCCTTTGCGGTTTTCCAAATGGTTCAAGGTCATACTATTAACTCATTATTAAGTCCCGAATACAGAACTTTAGAATCAAGTTTTTATTATATCTGGCATACAATTCGTGGTTTTACCGCTCCTATTTTTATGTTTACATCAGGATTGGCATTTACCTACTTATTACGCTCTGTAAATTTGCCGTTCAATCAAAATCCTCGTGTCGTAAAAGGACTTAAAAGGGTCGGTTTATTATTGTTTTTGGCATATATCCTTCGCTTTCCTTTAGGGCAAGTATTTGATTTATCTTCGGTTTCTTACGGTCAATGGCTAGTATTCTATACCGTGGATGCTTTACATATTATAGGAATGGGATTATTTTTAGTAATTGCGTTAAGCTTTTTAGGTGAAAAGTTAAAAATAAGCGATAATATTACTTTTACGCTATCAGCTTTATTCTTTTTTATATTAGCTCCGACAGTTTTAACATCAAACACATTTGACACACTACCTCCTATTTTAAGGGGATTTTTTACTGAAAGATACGGATCTTTATTCCCGTTATTCCCTTGGGCAGGTTATGTTATGGCAGGTGCTATATTAGGAAGTTTTATTGCTAATAATAAAGAATTTGTAAAAACAAGAGTATTTAGCTATAATTTGGTATTCTACGGATCTTTATTTGTTTCTTTATCAGCAATTATTAGTCAGTTAAGCATACACGGTTTAATTGAAGATAAATATTGGGTTGAGATTATTAAATTAGTCTTATTACGTACCGGTGTTGTAATTGCTCTATACGGTATTGCAACCATAATTGAAAAGAAGATGACTTATTGTCCTAAAATCGTAAAACTACTCGGGGCCAACACACTATTTATTTATGTTGCTCATTTAATGGTGCTTTACGGATTTGTATTTTTCCCTGGCTTTGATAGAATTTACGGAAGCCAATTAAATTCAACTACTTCGCTAATATCTGCTATAGCCATGTTGCTATTAATGATCGGAATGGTAAAAGCCAATTCTAAATTAAAATACGTAATTAAGCGTTAAATGAAATTCGGTTTATGAGAAAATCTGAAACTACTAATCCATTGCCGAAAGATGAAGAAATTAAGCTTGATAATGCTTTAAGACCTCATAAATTTGAAGAATTCCAAGGTCAACAAAAAATAATCGAAAACTTTAAAGTATTTATTGGTGCCGCAAAAAAAAGAGGCGAAGGATTAGACCATGTATTACTTACGGGACCTCCGGGATTAGGTAAAACTACGCTTGCCAATATAATTGCTTCAGAAATGGAGACTTCCATAAAAATTACTAGCGGACCTGTGTTAGAAAAACCGGGTGATTTAGCCGGACTTCTAACAAATATGGAAGAAAATTCTGTTTTGTTCATTGATGAAATACATAGATTATCTCCGCTTGTAGAAGAATACTTATACTCTGCAATGGAAGATTTCAGAATAGATATCATGATAGATACAGGTCCCAATGCCAGAAGCGTCCAAATAAAACTTCCCCACTTTACTTTAACGGGTGCTACTACTCGAGCCGGCTTATTAACTGCTCCGCTAAGAGATCGATTTGGTATAAAAGTTAGATTAGATTATTATACCGCAGAAATATTGCAAAAAATTGTCAAGCGTTCTGCGGGTATATTAGGAATTAAAATTGAAAATGATGCTGCGTATGAAATAGCCAAACGTTCCAGAGGAACTCCGAGAATTGCAAACAGATTATTAAAACGAACACGCGACTTTGCTGATTATGAGAATAAATCTTCAGTGGATTTAATGATTGCCAAAAAGGCATTATTGGCTTTAGATGTTGACGATTTTGGTTTAGATGAAATGGATAAAGATATTATCTTAACGATTATTGAAAAATTTAACGGTGGTCCTGTCGGATTAAATAATCTAAGTGTTTCGGTTAACGAAGATCCGGGAACAATTGAAGAAGTTTATGAACCGTTTTTGATTCAACAGGGATTTATTATGCGTACCCCTAGAGGTCGCGAAGCAACCGATTTAGCCTATAAACACTTCGGTAAAAAGCGTAAAGGGAAAGAAAGAAACGAAGTTATAGACCCCATTTTTTAAGAGGTAAATCTTGATAAATTTAAACTCAATTAGTATTGGTGACAATAATCCTTTTGTATTGTTAGCAGGTCCATGTGTGGTTGAAAATAGGGAAATCACTTTTTCAACTGCAGAAAGAATAAAAGAAATTACTACTAAACTAAATATTCCTTTTGTATTCAAATCAAGTTATAAGAAGGCAAATAGAACTAATTTAAATTCTTTTATGGGACTTGGCGATGACGAGGCTTTACAAATCTTAGATGACGTTAAAAAGCAGTTAGATGTTCCGATTGTAACCGATGTACATTCAATAGAAGAAATTCACAAAGCTAAAAAAGTAGCTGATATTTTACAAATTCCGGCATTTTTATGCCGTCAAACCGAACTTTTAATTGCAGCCGGTGAAACAGGTAAAATAGTAAATGTTAAAAAAGGACAATTTTTAGCTCCTGAAGATATGAAACATGCTGCTGAAAAAATAGAATCAACGGGCAACAACAACATTATGCTTACGGAAAGAGGAACTACTTTCGGTTATCATAACTTAGTTGTTGATATGCGATCACTTGTTATTATGAGAAGTTTAGGGTATCCTGTTGTTATGGATGCAACTCACGCAGTTCAAATGCCTAGCAGCGGAGACGTAACCGGCGGAAACCCGATTTTTATCCCCTATTTAGCTAAAGCTGCGGCGGCAGTTGGTATTGATGCTCTGTTTTTGGAGGTTCATCCTAACCCCAAGAAAGCTCTTAGCGATTCTGCAAGTCAATTAAAATTGGAATACTTAGAAAATTTATTGATCAACGTAAAAAAAATTGACGAAATTATTAAACAATAAATGAAGATTTAAAAATGAAATTAAATGATAAAGAGCTTATTGATATTGGGAGAAATGTTATTAAAATAGAATCCGAGTCTATTAATGAGTTAATTGAAAGAGTTGACAAATCATTTGCAAAAGCAGTAAAACTTATATATAAATCAAAAGGAAGAGTTGTTTTTACGGGAATGGGTAAAAGCGGATTGATAGCACGCAAAATAGTAGCAACCATGAATAGTACGGGAACTGCTGCAATTTATCTTCACCCTACCGATGCTACTCACGGCGATTTGGGAATGGTAAGAAAAGATGATATCGTAATATTAATATCAAAAAGCGGATATACTGAAGAACTTTTTAATTTAGTACCAATGTTTAAAAGAATCGGTGTCCCTTTAATAATGATGACCGGTAACCCAAATAGTAAAATCGCTAAAGAATGTGATATTGTATTGGATTGTGGAGTAAAAGAAGAAGCTTGCCCCTATGATTTAGCCCCCACCGCTTCAACTACCGCTGCTTTAGTAATGGGAGATGCTCTATCAATCGTTTTACTTGAAATGCGTGGGTTTACTGCTGAAGATTTTGCATTATTACATCCTGCAGGATCACTCGGTAAAAGATTATCATTACGTATTTCTGAAATTATGTTCACAGGTGCAGACGTACCTTTGGTTTATGAGGAGACTTCACTTAAAGATACTATTATTGAAATTACAAGCAAACGACTTGGAACAACTGCAGTAGTAAATGAAAAAAATATACTAACCGGTATTATTACTGACGGTGACTTACGAAGACTGCTTGAAAAAACCTTAACTATTGAAAATCTTAAAGCAAAAGATATAATGTCTAAAAATCCTAAAACAATTAGCGGAGAGTATTTAGCTTCTTTCGCTCTGCAACAGATGGAAAAGTTTAGTATAACTTCTTTAATTGTTATAGATGAAAATAAATTCCCAATCGGAATTATTCACTTACATGACTTAGTAAGATTAGGATTGCAATCAAGATGAGATATAAAATTTTATTATTTTTATCTCTCATTTCCTTCTTTTCGTGTTCGGAAGAGAAAATTAAACCTGAAATTGTAAAAACACCTATCAAAGAAATTCCTATTCAAGAAAGTTTTAATTCAAAAATTTATTTTTCTGAAGAAGGAAAACTAAAAGCAATATTATATGCCGACCATTTAAAAATGTATGAAAATCCGAAAGTAACTTTAATTGACGGTGTAAAAATAGAGTTTTTCGATAAAAATGAAATTAAAACTACAACGCTTACCAGCAAATATGGTAAAGTTGATGATATTACAAAAAACATGATTGCATATAAAAATGTAGTTGCAGTAAACGATAGCGGAGTAACATTAACAACCGAAGAGTTGATGTGGCGGAATATCGACCGAAAAATTACTAGCGATAAATTTGTAAAACTTATTTCCGATACCGAAAATATACAAGGGTACGGATTTGAGTCTGATCAATCGTTAAAAAACTACACAATTTATAATATTACCTATTCAACCGTAGTTTCCGGAAACAAGAATGAATAAATACTTTTTATTTGCATTTATATTATGCAGTATTATATCTGCCCAAAATAAGAACTTACCCGTTGTTGTAATAGGTGATAGTCTTATCGGAAAGAATATTGACGGCGTTAAGATGAGGGAAGTAATCGGTAACGTTATTATAACGCAAGGAGATGTAAGAATAACCTGCAAACATGCCATTCAAAATATAGATAAAAATGAAGCAGAATTGATAGGAGACGTGGTTGTTACTCAAGATACAATAACTATTAAAACACCCCGCGGGTTTTATGACGGGAATAATCGAATTGCCTTCTCAAATAATAGTTTATCTTTAAATGATACTCACATAACATTAAATGCCGTAAACGGATATTATTATTTTAACGAAAAACGCGCTTATTTTTACACCGACGTTAATTTATTTGATAAAACTAATAATATGCTTAGTAATAAGCTAACATACTTTCATAATACTAATCACGCTGTTGCTGTCGGCGGCGTTGAAATAAAAGATACAGCGAACACAATATATGCAGATAGTTTAATTCATCATAGAAAATCTAGAATATCTTACGCATTTAGCAATATTATTTTAACAAATAAAAACAATACGGCATTTATTTTAGGTAACTATTTAGAAAACTATGCTGATAGCGGTTATACAAAAGTTACCGATTCACCTTTTTTAATGCAAATCGATACTTCAAAAAACGGTAAATTAGATACTTTATTTTTGATTTCTAAAAAATTAGAAAGTATTAATGATAGTACCGAAACAACTTTTATCGCAACAGATTCGGTACATGTATATAAAACCGGTTTAGTTTCCGTGAATGATATTAGTTATTTTTACAAGAAACAAAATAAACTATTTACATATAAAATTAATTCGGATAGACCTCAACCCATTATGTGGTATGAAGAAAATCAGGCTACCGGTGATACAATAAATGTATATCTAAAAGATAATAGATTAGACTATACAGAAATTTCAACCGATGCTTTTTTGCTTTCAAAAATTGAAAATTATGATTATAGGTTTAATCAAATTTCCGGGAATAAAATACGCATGTATTTTAATGATACTACTTTAACCAATACTATAATTAACGGTAAAGTTTTAAGTATATATTACACTTTTGAAGATTCTACTGCAAAAGGACTAATAAAATCATCGTCAAATAGTGCAAAAATTTTCTTTGAAAACAAAAAAGTTCAAGATGTTCGTTTATATGAACAGGCTATTAGTGAATATCATCCCGAAAAATTAATAAAAGGGATAGAAAAAGAGTTTACATTGCCCACATTTAAGATATTGACTAACAAACCGACAAAAGATTTCTTTTATAAAAGATTAAGAACCAATTCGGTAGATTAATATGGAATTATTTACATTAAGAAGTGAAAATTTAGTTAAAGTTTACAAAAAACGTGCTGTTGTAAATAAAGTTTCGGTTTCGGTTAAGCAAGGCGAAGTAGTAGGACTATTAGGACCAAACGGTGCAGGAAAAACTACAACCTTTTACATGACAGTCGGGATGATTTCTCCTGATAACGGAAAAGTGTTTTTAAATGATACAGAAATTACAAAAGAACCAATGTACCGAAGAGCTAAAAAAGGGATAGGTTATTTGCCTCAAGAAGCTTCGGTTTTTCGCCGTTTAAGTGTTGAAGATAACATTATGGCAGTTTTACAATTAATGAAATATAGTGCAGAAGAACGAAAATCGGAAACGGAAAGATTATTGGAAGAATTAAGCATAACTCATATCCGCAAAAGTTTGGGATATCAGTTAAGCGGCGGCGAAAGAAGAAGAACCGAAATTGCAAGAGCTTTAGCTTCTAAACCAAAATTTATATTGCTTGATGAGCCTTTTGCCGGAGTTGACCCTATTGCAGTAGAAGATATTATGAAAATTGTTTATAATCTTAAACATAAAGGAATAGGTATTTTAATTACCGATCATAATGTGCACGAAACATTAAGCATAGTTGATAGAGCGTATATATTAATAAACGGACAAATATTTAAAGAAGGAACTGCGGAAATTTTAGCTGAAGATGATGAAGTGCGAAAGCTTTATTTGGGTGAAAACTTTAAGTTGGATAGATACGTCTAAATTAATAAATAATAGACAACTAAAATGAAAAAGAACTATAGAATATTACTGTCAGCCTTATTAACAATTGTGATATCTTTTGCTATTATCAGTTATCTTAATAAAAAAGTAAATCCCTATTCCCCTGCCGTATACGATGTTTCGATTGATAGTATAAAAAATATTACAATAAATTTGCTTAAAGAGCAAAACATTCAGGTCAATAAACAAAATATTTCTGTAGGCATAAAAGCAAATAACAATACAATTGATTTTGCTCAAAAGAAATATGGCATACAAAATTCCGGTGAAATTCTTACTAAAGAGCTTGCCGGTTTCTATTGGCACGTTACGGTAGAAAGATGGAATGGATCTGAAGAGAACATATTATTAAATAGTCAAGAAAAAATACTTAAATCAATTTTAGGAAATATCCATCTATCATATACTTTAAGCGGAAATTTAATAGGTTATGAATTAAACATTGATGATTCTATTAAAACATCTACCATTTCTTATGCGGAAGCATATCAAAAAGTAGAAGAGTTTTTAGAAAAACATACTAAATTTAATCTATGTTCGTTAGATACTATTAAGCAGTCCAATAAAATTAATGAAGAAAAACATATTTCAATTTCGTTAACCTCGAAAGGAATTGATCATAGCGTTATTTCAAAAAATGATAGCAGTAGAAGAAGTAATTATATTTTTGAAGGAAAATCATATAATATATCTTTAAATGATTCTGTTAAAATTAAAATCGGCGTAACAGGCAACTTTATTTCAAGCTTTACTCTCCAATCTGATAAAATTGATAAAGCAGAATCTAAAAAGTATGATATAATTTTTGAAATTTTATCTATTGTAGTATATTTTATTGTATTAATTGCTATGATAATAGCTGCATTCAGAAGATACAGAGCATATGAAATCGGTTTTAGAAATGCAATTATAGTCGGTATTTTAGGCGGTTTAGCCGTTATAGGAAATTTTGCTTTCGTTAGGATCGGAAGCGGTTGGGAAATCTTACTACCTTTAGTTTTTGGTTTTTTATTTAGTTTCGGCGGTTATATCATAATAATGGCGGTAGCTGAATCATATACTCGTGAAATTTGGAGCGATAAACTTGTCTCTTTAGACTTAATCACAAACGGTTATTTTTTTCATAATAAAATCGGAAAAGCAATAATAAGAAGCTTATGCTTCGGAATTGGATTAGCTGCATTTTATTACTTTCTCTTGTATGTTATAAGTCTGATCATAAATTTTTCTGTTAGTGTTTTCAAAGATGAAATAGTCATTTTAGACCATGCGTTTACCTCATTGTATCCGTTTGTAAAATCTATAAATAATATGCTATTTCCTTTAATTGTTATATTTTTATATATAAGTACATTTTTAAGAAGTCGAACCAAAAATAAAACGATTTTTATATTACTAACTGCTTTTTTATGGTCGCTTGTGGCACGTGACATTACAAGTCCCATTTATATCGGCTTTTTTATACAATTCGTCTTGGGTTTAGTAATTTCCGCAATAATGTGGAAATATGATTTCCTCACTTTATTTTTTACACTAATTATTTCCTATTCAACTGTATTAATATCTTGGTCTGCTCTATTACCGGAAACAGACTTTTTTGTTCAAATCTTAATCGGCATAGTTTTAACTGTTTTAGGAATTATAGCATTGTTCTCTAAATACAGGCTTGATGATTTGAATAGAATAACTCCAAAATTCCAAAAGCACATTTCGGAAAGACAGAGATTACAAGGTGAGTTATCGGTTGCAAGGGATGTTCAGATGTCATTTCTACCACAAAAAAGCCCTAAATTTGAAGGTTTGGAAATTATTGCACGATGTTTACCTGCTTACGAGGTCGGAGGTGATTACTATGACTTCATTAAATTTTCTGATCATAACTTCGGTATTGCTATAGGCGATGTATCAGGAAAAGGAACTAAAGCAGCTTTTTATATGACACTAACAAAAGGATTTTTAAAGGCAACTTCAAGATTTAATACTTCTCCGTCATTATTATTAACTGATATGAATGCCATGTTTTACGAAAATGTAGAGCGAGGAAACTTTATCAGTATGATTTTCGCTTCGATAGATATGAAAAACAAAGTTTTGTCATTTTCACGAGCCGGTCATAATCCATTATTATTAAAAAAACCTAACAATGAAGTTCAAGTAATAAAACCGACCGGAATTGCTTTAGGATTAGAAAAAGGAGACGTATTTGCAAAAACTATTGCCGAACATTTTATAAATTTAGATTCCGGCGATTATATTGTTATGTTTACTGACGGTATTACAGAAGCAGAAAACAATAAAGCCGAAGAGTACGGCATGGATAGATTGACAGAAATTATTAACAACGGTAATTTTATAAATGCCGGAGAACTTCTGGAATTAGTATACAAAGATGTTCAAAAATTTACGGGAAAAACTCCTCAACATGATGATATGACGATGATAGTAATACGAGTTCTATAAATTAAAAAAGCCGATTAATCGGCTTTTTTAATTTTATTCTAAAATGTTTATTTCTATAATTTCAAATCACTTAAAGGTGCTCCGGTTTTTCGCATACTATGTACCTTGTTGGCAACCGGAATAACAACATCGTTTTTAACTGCTTTTTCAAATTCATCTCTAAATCGATCAACAAAAAATTTAACTGGCCAAGCAGCAGCATCACCTAATGCACAAACTGTATTGCCTTCAATATTATTTGCAACATTTATTAGTAAATCTAAATCTGCCGAAGTTCCGTTTCCTGCTCCGATTCTCTTTAATGTTTTAAGCATCCAGCCGGTTCCCTCTCTACAAGGAGTACACTGTCCGCAACTTTCGTGATAATAAAACTTCGCAATTCTTGTTAATACTTTAACTAAATTAGTATCTTCATCCATAACCATCACGCCACCTGTACCGATAGCTGACCCGACAGCTTTTAATGATTCAGCGTCCATTCTTACTCCTTCCAAACTGTCCCCTCTTAAAGGAGGCATACTACTTCCGCCCGGAATAACACATTTAACCTTTTTATTACCCGGAATACCTCCGGCTACATCATAAATTAATTCAGTTAACAAAATGCCCGTAGGTAATTCATATACTCCCGGTTTATTTACATGCCCGCTTATACCAAATAATAAAGTGCCGGGATGTTTTGGTGCTCCGATAGAAGAAAACCATTCCCACCCTTTCTCTATAATTTTGGGTACGTTTGTAATTGTTTCAACATTGTTAATTGTTGTGGGCATACCCCATAAACCTTTTTGAGCCGGAAAAGGAGGTTTAACCCTTGGATATCCGCGATATCCTTCAATCGAATTCATTAACGAAGATTCTTCTCCGCAAATATATGCTCCGGCACCTTTATGAATATAAATATCGCAGAAAAAATCAGTACCGAACTTTTCTTTCATTTCTTCGCCTACATACCCGTTTTCATATGCATCTGCCAAAGCAACATGCATTAAATCTATCCACTTATGATATTCGCCTCGAATATATAAATAAGCTTTTTTAGCACCTATAGCATAACAAGCTATTAAAATTCCTTCAATTAATTGGTGCGGATTATCTTCAAATATTTGTCTATCTTTAAAAGATCCCGGTTCACTTTCGTCACCGTTAATTGCTAGATATTTTACTTTTGCCGTTTTAGGCATAAAAGACCACTTTAACCCAGTCGAAAAAGCAGCACCGCCGCGTCCTCGTAAACCTGACTTCTTAACAATATCAATAACATCATCCGGCGTCATTGTAAATGCTTTTTTAGCAGAGCTATATCCGCCGTTTGATACAAATACATCTAATTTATGGTAATCAGGTATGTTTGGTAATACAATTCTTTCCATTATTTGCACGCATCCAAAATTTCTAAAACTTTTTCTTTAGTTAAGTTTTCGTAAAATTGCTCGTTAATTGCTATCATCGGAGCATAACCGCATGCTCCCATACACTCAACTTCTTCGAGCGAATATTTTCCGTCTGATGAAACTTGCATATTCTCAAGACCAAGCTTTTCTCTTACAGCGTCCCAAATATCATAAGCACCACGTAACATACAGGATACATTAGTACATACTTGAACGTGGTTTCTTCCCATCTGTTTAGTAAAATACATAGTATAAAATGTAACAACACTTAAAACCTGTACTTTATCGATACTTAAAACAGCAGCAATCTCTTCCATTACTTCTTCGGAAATATAACCATTTTGTTCTTGAGCAATATACACCGTATCCATAACTGCGGCAAGATTTGTAGGATACTTTGTTCTTGCTTTTTCTATCCTTGCTAAATTCTCTTCAGTAAACTTAAAAGACATTTATAAAAACCTCTTCAATTTTATTTATCAGCTTCACCCATTACAGGGTCTAAACTTCCGATTATTGCAACAACGTCCGAAATCATATGTCCTTTACACAATAAAGGAATAACTTGTAAATTACAGAATGACGGAGAACGAATCTTTAATTTCCAAGGATGCCCCGTTCCGTTGCTAACCAAGTAAAAGCCTAATTCACCTTTTGGATTTTCGGCAGAAAAATAAACATCCCCAACGGGAGGATTAACCCCATGATTAATAATCATAAAATCATGAATCAATTCTTCCATACGACTATAAATTTCTCCTTTTCTTGGTAATACCTTCTTGGGGTCATTTGCCATTATGTCACCGGTCGGCATTTTTTCAATAATCTGTTTTACAATCTTTACACTTTCTTTAACTTCATCTCCCCTAATGTAATAACGAGCCAAACAGTCCGCATCTGTATAAGTG
>JAEXOD010000093.1 GCA_023447335.1 Bacteroidota bacterium | reverse complement strand
AAAACTTGTTGAAAAAAATTCGGCTAAAGATAAGTTTATCTCCATCATTTCCCATGATTTACGAGCTCCTTTTACAAGTATTTTGGGCTTTTCGGAGATCTTGATAAACGAAAAAGAATTATCCGATGATGAAAAACAAGAATATTTAAGTTATATTCATGATTCTGCCGAAACTCAACTGGAATTGGTAAATCATCTTTTAGATTGGTCACGCTTACAAACAGGACGAATATCACTTGATTTAAGAAGATTAAATCTAAAAGTAGTAGTATCTCACGCTATTAGCCAACTAACAGGATTAGCAATGAGAAAAGGTGTAAACGTTAGTTGCTTAATACCCGAAAACTTAAATATTAATGCAGATGAAAAACTTATTTTACAAGTATTAACAAATTTAATAAGTAATAGTATCAAATTTACTCCTTCGGGTAAAAGCATTCATATTAGTGCCGAAAATTATAAAAGTGGTTTGATAGAAATTATAGTTAAAGATGAAGGAACGGGAATTTCGGAAAAAGACATTCATAAAGTATTTAAAATCGGTGAAAAATTTTCCATCACCGGAACAAACGGCGAAAAAGGAAGCGGACTTGGGTTAATATTGGTTAAAGAAATTATAGAAAAACACGGCGGTAATATTTGGTTCTATTCAAAAGAAGGATTAGGTACTGATTTTCACTTCACTATACCCGAAGCTAAAAATATTGTATTAATTGTTGAAGATGACCCGGATATGCTAAACTTGTATCGTAAAATACTAAACAAATATTTGCCAAATTTTGATATTATTGAAGCAGCTAACGGTTATGACGCCATTAGAATTATAGTTAATCGAGTCCCTTCTTTAGTAATTACAGATCATGAAATGCCGTTGATGAGCGGTATTCAGTTAATTGAAGCACTGCGTAAGAAAGACGAAAACAAAAACATACCCGTAATTGTTGTTTCAGCCAAATTTAATGAAAACATTAGACAGTCTTATATGAATATGGGAGTAAGTAAATTAATTCCCAAACCTATCGAAGGTAAAAATTTAATTGACATTATACATAATTGCGTTATTTAAGAAAGCTGCGGAATATTTATGAGTGAAGAAGAAAATATAACTTTGAGAAAATGGTACGCCTTATATACAAAACCCCGTCAAGAGTTTAAGGCTAACGAACAATTAAAGGAAATGGAAATAATTACTTATCTACCCCTAATAACAAAAGTAAAACAATGGAGTGATAGAAAGAAAAAAGTGATTGAACCTTTATTTAAAAGTTATATTTTTATTAATGCAAGTGATTCCGAGAGGTATGTTTCAGTTCAAGCAAAATCTATAGTTAAAGTAGTTAATTTTCACGGCGTTCCTGCAACAATTCCTAATTGGCAAATCGAAAACCTACAAAAAATGTTAGTTACTAATCCGGATGCCTTTGTTACCGATTTAATTAAAATCGGTACGCATGTTAAAATTATAGAAGGACCCTTTGCCGGTGTTGAAGGCATTGTTTCCAAACACAGCAACGACGAAAGAGTATTAGGAATAAACATTGAAACATTGCAACGTTCTGTAATTGTCCATTTACCTGCAAGCAGCGTTATGGTAGAAACGACACTATCAAATCAACAAACAGAAAACCAAGAGTAAATAAAGTGTTACAACAAATAGAATTTAATAAATTAAAAGATCAGGACACTGTTTTACACTATTGTGTGCTATCTAAAATAGAGATAAAATCCGCAAAAAACGGTAATCAATATTTACAAATTGAAGTTAAAGACAAAACCGCTATTTTAATAGGAAGGATGTGGAGTGGATTTGATAGTATCCTATCAGAATTAAAACCCGGTTTAATTATAAAAGTTAAAGGTGTAGCCGAATTATATCAGAGTAGTATTTCATTAAGAATAGAACAGTTACGTTTAACCGTCCCTAAGGATGATGTTGAAATCTCTGATTTTTTACCCACGAGCAAACGTTCTTTTGCCGAGATGAAAAACGAATTATTAACTGTAATTGACTCGATTACAAATTTACATTTATCAAAACTTGTTAAAAGTATTTTTAATGAAGATACTATTAATAAATTCTTAAATGCCCCTGCCGCTAAAAATTGGCATCATGCATATATCGGAGGATTAATTGAACACACATTAGAAATTATAAAAATTTGCGACTTGATGTGTAAAATTCATCCGGATATTAAAAGAGATTTACTTGTTTGTGGTGCAATATTTCATGATTTCGGAAAATTAAAAGAATTACAAGTAGGATCTGATATATATTATACCGATGAAGGTAAATTATTAGGACATATAGTATTAGGAGCTATGGAAGTTGAGACAAGAATTAAGGAAATCCCAAATTTTCCCGATAAACTTAAAAACGATCTTCTCCACTTAATTTTAAGTCATCAAGGTAAATTGGAATTTGCTACTCCTGTGGTTCCAAAAACTCTTGAAGCAATTGTTTTATATCAAGCGGATGAATTAAGTGCAAAAACCAATGCATATAAGAATGTGATAAATTCCGGAGATACCCAACAAGGGAATTGGACCAAATTTATACAGCTTGCAGGAACTGATTTATATTTAAGAGATTACGAAATTTAAAATTATTAGCTTTATTTAAGTTTTCTTTAACCATAAATAGAACAAGGAGAAAACATGTACAGAATATGTAAACTGACTCTTTTAACTTTACTTTTTGCTGTCCAAATATTTGCACAAAGTGCAGATGACTTAATTAAAAAAAGTGAAGAGTATTACGATAAATTTGATAATAATGCCGTTTTAAAAACACTGGAACAAGCAGATAAATTAAGCCCGAATAATTGGGAAGTTTTATGGCGATTAAGCCGCACTTGTGTTGATATTGCAGAGCATATGTCTAGTGATAAAGAAGATGAGCAGCTTAAACTTTATGAAAAGGGATTGGATTATGCCAATCAGTCGATAAAACTTGCACCGGATAAATCTGTTACTTATTTACGCCGAGCAATTGTTAACGGTAGAATTGCCCTTTTTAAGGGTGTTTTTTCTGTAGGTAAAATTGTTGAATCAGTTAAAGATGATGCAGAAAAATCAATAAAACTAGGAAACGGCGGAAGTGAAATACAAGCCACCGCACATTATGTTCTTGCAAGAACTCACGCAAAACTTATGCAAAAAAGCTGGGTTGCCCGTAAAGTTGCCGGTTTAAGCTGGGCTGATTATGACGTTGCAATTAATAATTTTAAAAAAGCTATTAACTTACGTCCCAATTATGTAATGTTTTATGTTGATTATGCTATTGCTTTAATTGATGATGATAGATTTGACGAAGCTAAAGATCAACTAAATAAAGCAATAAATTCTCCGATTCAGGATGAGGACGATAAAGCTAGAAAGGAAGAAGCTAAAAAATTATTAAACGAAATTAAGAACAAATAAAATGTTTATTAGCGAAAGTTTAATTACCAAGATTAACAACGCAAAAGAAATTGTATTTTTTACCGGTGCGGGAATATCTGCTGAAAGCGGTATTCCCACATTCCGAGGTAAAGACGGTATTTGGAATAAGCTTAAACCGGAAGAATTGGCAAATTTTAACGCTTTTCTTAAAAATCCTAATTTAGTATGGGAATGGTATCAATACAGAAGACAGATAATCGAAGAAAAAGCACCTAATGCAGGTCATTTTGCCATAGTTGAATTTGAAAATCTTTTTGAAAAAGTTACGGTTGTAACTCAAAATGTTGATAATTTACATAACAGGGCAGGTAGTAAAAAGGTATTGGAGCTACACGGAAATATTGAAAAAAACTTTTGTATAAAATGCAAAGCTCGATACGATAATTTAACTATTGAAGAAAACAAAACCGCTCCTAAATGTAAAGTATGCGGCGGACTTGTTAGACCTGACGTTGTTTGGTTTGGCGAAATGTTACCTCAAGATGTATTTAATAATTCCGAAAAAGCAGCAATGCGAAGTGATATATGCTTTGTAATCGGAACTTCTGCAGTTGTTTACCCCGCCGCAAATATTCCCATTACCGCAAAACAATACGGATCAACTTTAGTTGAGATAAATATAACACAAACTGATTTATCTCCTTATTGCGATTACTCAATTATAGGTAGTAGCGGTGAAGTTTTGCCGTTAATATTGCAAAAAATTAAATTGTTAAGAGGTATTTAATCTTTATTTATAAATTCAAATAAAAGGTATGATGCCGTAAGCATTATTACATCATAACTAACTAAAACCATTAATTCCGCATAACTTTCTTCAATTGTTTTTCCGTCAATCGAAAATTTTGTTAATTGTAATAAAACTAAAATTAGCGGAAGCAAGATAGGGAATGACAACACCGGATACAAAGTTCCTTTAGTATTGGCTTTTGCAATTATTGCCGCTATTACAGTTGAAGATACTGCAATTCCGATGTTTCCTATAATAAAAGCAATAATAAATAGACTTACATTATTAATTACAAATGTATTAAATAATATTGAATAAAGTATTGTAATTACCGTATTCATTAAAAATACTAATACTAAATTAAACAACATTTTTCCGGTAAAAATAGTATCCGAAGAAGCTATTAGTTGTAACGTTAACATTGTTCCTCTTTCTTCTTCACTTACAAAAGCTCTGGAAAGACCGCTCATTGCAGAAAAAAATATAACTACCCATAACAAACCTCCCGTTAAGTATTCGCTCATTTTTTCCTGCCCAACCGAAAACAGAATAACACTAATTGTTACCAAAATAAACATTGCTAATGCATTAATAGCATATCTCGTTCTTAATTCCGATTGCCAATCTTTCTTAAATAAGTAGAAACTTTTTATCATACTTTCTCTTTGAATTTTTCTAATTCAATAATCTCGTTGCAATAATCTAAATCAGACTGTTCATTGGAAGCTACAATTACTAGTTTTTCTTTACCGTAAGTTTCAATAAACTCATAAACAACTTGTTTGCCGGAATTATCTAAATTACTTGTCGGTTCATCTAAAATTATTAAACTGGGTTTATGTATTAATGCAAACGCATATTTTAATCTTTGTTTCATTCCTGACGAATAAGTTTTAACTAAATCATTCCTTCTATCATATAAATTTACTTTTTCAAGTAATTCTTTTGCAAAGCTTTTATCATAATCTATGTTTCTTATCTTGCAATAGTAAAATAGATTTTCCGTTGCGGTAAATTCATCGTACAGAACTAAGTACGGAGAAACGAACCCTAAATGTTTAAATACTTTTTCAGTTTCTATTAACTTATCTGACAAGTAATGTTTAACTTTTCCTTTTGACGGAGAAATTAATCCAGCCAATATTTTTACAAATGTAGATTTTCCTGCTCCGTTACGCCCCGATATCCCAATAACAGAAGGAGCATTTAATTTAATAGAAATATTTTTAAATATAAGCCTTCGTCCGAATGTTTTTGTGATATTTTCTAATTCTACCGTATAATTAATCATTGATAACCGCAAATTTCCCTTTTAATATTTTACCGTCACTTTCGGTAACGTATAAATAAACACCGCCGGCAAGTTTTCCGTTCTCTGTAATTCCGTTCCAATTAATATAGGGATTAATACCTGAAATAAAACCATGTGTACCGTTATATCGCAACTGCATATTAATATCGTATATAAACAGATTTACATTTAAACCGGTTTTACTTTTTACCGGGAAGTTGATTCCGTAATCTCCATCTTTACTATAGGCAAAAGGTTGAGGGTAAACATAACTAATAAACCCGGTTCCGTTATTAAACGATGACGAATCATTTAATATTACGGAAGAACAAAAACTATTTTTATTTGCTTCGGGAACTTGATATTTATAATAATATCCGTCTTTAATTTTAATAAATCCGGTTTCTTCATTATTTCTTAAACTGTAATCCACCCACACCAAATTTCCGGTACTTATATCACCGTTAGTAATAATAGTAACAACTGTATCACTTCCGTAGCCAAATCTAATATAATTGTTTGAAGAAGGATTAGAATTTAACCCGATAATTTGTAAAGGAGGTGCAAAGGAATATGACATGGATATTTTTAATGCAGGGAAATACTTTGCATCGGGAAAATACTTTCCTAGTTTATATCTATATCCCGCAAAATACAACCAAGTACCAAACGTACTTAATTCTGCCTTAAATGTTGATCCGTATTCAGCTATTGAACTTGAAATTGCATTCATAGCAGTTTGCGTTTTCATTAATTCCCAGCTTCTTTTTATAATATCATATCCGAATTTTTCTCTCAAATAAATATTCCATAAAGCAAAATTATAATTATAACTTTTAAAATTTTTGGCAGGATTATTCATCAGCGAAGTGACATAATAGAAATAATCATTTACGTAATCAAAAACAAATTCTTCCATTGCCGTAGAGGTTATCTCATAATAAAACGTATCTTCTTCTCTCAAAATATAATTACCCATCTGTATTGCGTGATGATACTCGTGGGCAGCCGTAACACGTAATCCGTTAAGTCCCTCAGAATAATACCTTATAAAATCATTATCAACTACCATAAATGTTGTATAAGTTTCATTGCTAAGATAAGTTTCGGTTTCCGTGTATCCATAAATACCGCCGGGTTGATTAATTATGTAAATGTCATACAAATCATCTCCGCCGCCTCCAAAATCCGCAGGAGGTGCGGGATAGCCCAATTTTTCAACTTCAAAAGTATAAACGGAATCAAAAATTATTGCAGCCGTATTAATATCAAAACCCGGTTTGTTCTCCCCTTGACTATCGTAGTGAATTCTAAATTTCCCCATTGGGCTTACTATACTACTCTCTGTTACCGGTCTTCCTAACAACGAATATATTACGTTTTGCTGATTTTTAGAAAACGCATTAATACTCAGTTTAATTTTATTAATAATGCTTGTTCCGCATTTTTCATATGTTTCTTCAGTTGGTCTATTCCCTTCCGAAACATACTTTTGACCTGTTTTAATTTCTAAAAATTTATAATATAACGAATCAATATTTTGGGCAATTGAATAGGATTCTATCAAAAAGAACAAAATTGCAAAAAAGTGTATTTTTTTCACCGGTTGCCGCCTATTTCTTTAAACTTAATTGTGTTGTTATTATCGGTAATATAAACAAGATATAGCTTTTTATTTATAGTTGTAATAAAATAATTATCCGTAAACGGCAATTCTATTTTTTCAATACCGCCGTCATTTAAATTCGAAATATCCAATTTAACAAAATTACCTTTTTTTGAATTATTAATAAACAAAAATTTATTATACCAAACAAGTTTGTTTTCAATACTTGTATTTGTTAAAATCTCTTGCTTTATATTTTTGGATTCAGTAATAAAAAGTTTTCCGTTTTTATAATTATAAGTTGCTAAATAAAATAACGAATCAACATTTATAATTGCCGAATATATGGGTTGTTTATCATGTCTTAAAAACAGCGAATTAATCTTTATACTGCTCGGATCCTTAATACTAACTGCAGATATTTTAATTGTTTTTTCTTTTTCAATATCATATTTATTCAAAAATAAATTGTTATATTCTTTATCATATTTCCAATAAAATATATCATTAGGATCAAAATTATTCACTTTTGCATCAAAAACATTTACGTCAACTTTTACAAACTCATCAGATATTAGTTCATCTTCATCCAATTTATAGCGTATTAATTCTATTTTTCCCTTATGTTTTAATATTAAAGTTAAAATCAATTCTTCATCAATCGTATTCACCGAAAAATCGTGTATAGGATTTTTACTAAAATACTGTTTACTTTTAAATAATCCGTTTTGTAAATTTAGTACTGCAAATCCAAAGTTATTTGATTCCCCCTTTGTCATCACAAAATAATTTTTGTTCCCTTTACTAAATAATTTAATCTTACTATATCTATCTCCTATCCTACAAGTAAACAAGTCGGAAAAGAGATTTTTATCCATACTAATTGCATTTAAAGTCAAATTGTCATTATCAATATAAAATAATGTACTTAAAGGTAAGTCTCCCCCGATAGTACCTGTTATGCTTGGCGAATATAAATTTATTTTTTCATTAATCTCATTTATTTTTTCAATACAATAAAGGTTGTATTTATTATCCAAAAAGAATAACTTAGACATACGTTCGTCTTTATATATATCGGTTTTTATAATATTTCCGGTTGAGTATTCTACTAATTTCTTAATATTTTTGTTAAGTCCAAATTCAAACAAAACATATAATTTATTTGTTTTTTTTTCACTAAAAATTATCTCGGTAAATTGGGTGTTATTTAATTCTTTTATAACAAAATTATCAGGTTTTAGACCAACATTCATAAAATCTTTTTTATTATATGAGTAAACCGAATCACCATATAATATTTCGAAACTATCCCCAACCGAAGCAATTAAGTCCGAATAGCTGTCTTTATTAATGTCGTACAACTGAATATTATTACATTTATCATTAAAAGTATAATCACGTTCTTTGTAATAAGATTTTCCGTCATTTGAGTATAAGAAATCAAGCTTATTAAAAATAGAATTAAACGCAACAATATCCGGAATAAAGTCCCAATTTAGATCTAATAAATATGCCGATTTATATGAAGTATTTTTTACATGGTTTTTTTCAATTATTTTCCCTTGCCTATTAATAACAAGTAATGCCAATCCGCTAAAATTTTGACCGCTAATTATTAAAGTAAAGCTGTTATTTATATTATTAAAATAACAGTTTATTTCAGAAGGATAAGTAAAATATTTATTAAAATCGATAATTCTAATTATGCCATCTTTGGATAATGAAAAAATTAAAACTGCTCTATTTTTTCTTGCAATGGCTGCAAATATACTTTCATTGTTTTCGTCAAAAAGTTTTATTGCGTTACTAATCGAAAAATTTAGCGAACGAATTACCGGTTTTTCGAAACCGTTTTCAGAATGGTTTATAACAGCATAGCCGTTCTCTTTGAACAAAACCAACTCAGAATTACCGTCAGATCCTTTATTCAATATAAAATAATTAAAGTCTTTAGGTATAGTTGTTTTGGATAAATTTAGAAAACCATTAATAGGTAATGGCTGAGCATATGCCGTTATAAAAAAAGCGAAGAAAAAAAATAGAACGTGGTTTTTAGCTGCGGATTTTAAGACGGTTATTTCTTCTTGTAAGTGCCTGAGTATATCGCCGTATTTCCTCATCTGTTTCCGGTATTATTTCAAATGTTTTTTCCGGTTTTCCGTCTTTATCTACTTTAACAAAAGTAAGATATGCCGAATTAGTATGAAATTTTGTTCCTTTAACGTGTGATTCACCGTAAACTTTTACCCCCACTTCCATAGAAGAGTTAAACGTACGGTTAACAGAGGCAAGTAATGTTACTACTTCCCCAAGTTTTATCGGTAAGTGAAAATCAATTTTATCAACAGAAGCGGTTACACAAACAGCATTGGAATGTTTTGAGGCAGCAAGAGCCGCACAAATATCTATCCAATGCATTAATTGACCGCCCAACAAATTACCAAGTTGATTTGTATGGTTCGGTAAAACCAACTCGGTCATAGTAATAAATGATTCTTTAACTGTTTTTGTTAACACTTCATTCACTTAATTATTTAAAGCTGCTTCTAATTGTTGAATTTCAACCGCATTTTCGTCTTTAGGATATCTGCTTAAGAAAGTAGATATGTCCGAAAGTGCTTCGCCAATTCTATCTTTAGCAACTAATAGTTTTATTTTTTTATAAAGTGACAAAGGAGCATATTTTGTATCATGGTAATTTTCAAATACAGCTTGATAATAATCAATAGCCGCTAAATTATATTCCATCTTTTCATAAATTGAGGCGCTATTATATTCCTTTAAAGCCAACTTATCTCGTAATTCGGCAATCTTAGCTTCCGCATCACCAATTTTCCCGTCTTTAGGGAAAAAATCAATAAATGCTTGATACTCGTCAATAGCTTTTTTTGTATAAGCTTGATCTAAAGGATACGGAGGTGAAAGTTGATAATAACACTCCGCGAGCATATACTGTGCCTGTGGAACAAAAGGACTGCCGGGTATTCCTTTAATTAACTTACTGTATTCATATGCAGCCAACAAATATTGGTCTCGGTTAAAATAAGTCATCCCCAAAAAGAATTGTGCATCGTCATTTACTTGATTACCCGGATATTGTAATAGAATTGCTTGAAACTCAGTTATACAATCTTCATAATCTTCATCTTCAAATAATTTCATCGCATATTCCAGATGTTGATCAGGGTTTAAAGTGGTTGTATCAACCGAACTTGAACAATTTGTAATTAGTAGTGCGGCAATAAAAAATAATATTAGTCTTTTCATCATACAATTTAAATAATTTAATTAGGAAAGATAAAAAAAAATGTTGTCTTAACAAATACCAAAATTACTATTAAGTTGTTCCCGAAATTAACTCAACCACCTTAAATTTAATTTATCTGTTGTTACTTCTATTAAATTCTTAATTTCGTTATATTTAATATATGTAATTTTAGGATTTATGAAAGTTTTAATTATTGATGACGAAGAAGCTATTTTATTGCTATTATCTCAATTAATACGTTTGGAAGGTTATATTGTATTAACTGCCGTAAACGGTAAAACAGCATTACAATTATTAAGAAACGACAACGAAATTAATATTATTATTTCTGATGTTCGGTTGCCTGATATTAACGGTATTGATCTAATACCTGAGTTTAAATCAATAAACCCTTTTGGTGAAATAATAATGCTTACCGCTTACGGCACCATTGAAGACGGTGTAAAAGCAATAAAAGCAGGAGCATTCGACTATATTACAAAAGGAGATGATGACAATAAAATAATTCCTATACTTAACAAAGCCGTAGATAAAATTAACCTTCTAAAAAAGCTTTCTGATACTGAATTAACCGATAACTGGGTGTCACAAGTAACCGGCTCATCTGAAGCAATAAAAAAATGTGTGGATTTAGCTAAAAAGGTTTCTAAAGCCGATAGTAATGTTTTGCTTTTGGGAGAAACAGGAGTAGGAAAAGAAATATTTGCAAAAGCCATTCACCAAAATAGTGATAGAAAGGATAAAAGTTTTGTTGCAGTTAACTGTAGCGCCATAAGTAGAGATTTAATTGAATCCGAACTTTTTGGATATAAAGCGGGTGCTTTTACAGGTGCTTTAAAAAATAAAATTGGGCTTTTTGAAGAAGCTAACGGCGGAACTTTGTTTTTAGATGAAATCGGCGAACTTGATGTTTCAATACAGTCTAAATTGTTACGTGTTTTAGAAAACAGCTCGTTTATAAAAGCAGGTGATACGAAAGAAACACATGTTAATGTTAGAATAATTTCGGCAACTAATAAAAATCTTCAGCAATCCATAATTGAGGGCTCTTTTAGAGCCGATTTATACTATAGAATAAGTGTAATTAGTATTACTATCCCTCCTCTACGCGAACGTAAAGAAGATATTATACCACTTTCCGAATATTTTATTAGGCTATTTGCCTTAAAATTTACTAAGAACATTGAGTTCATATCAGAAAATTTTTATTCCTCCTTAACAAATTATTCTTTTCCGGGTAATGTTCGTGAGCTAAAAAATATAATTGAAAGAACGATTTTATTAGCTGAAGGAAATACCATCGATAAAACCAACTTACCTGAAGAACTTTTTGTTAATTCTGCTTTTCCAATGACTAAAAGCATATCACTTGAAGAAACTGAAAAAGAGCATATTACGGCAATATATATTTCTACTGATAGAAACAAAGTAAAAACTGCCGAGTTACTAGGTATAGGATTAACCACATTATATCGAAAACTACAACATTACGGAATTGAATAATTTTTCATTTTGAAAATAAAATTTTCGTTTTGAAAATATTTTAGATTAGCCAATAAACAAATCCGCAATATTCACAAATAAAATATCAATTCTTTTCAACCGATCAATAGCCTATTGTTAGCTTCCCCTTATTTTCAAAGTATTAAAAACAGTTAAATCAGGCTAAAAAACATAGAGTTTTGTAAATTTTTATTTTCACGTATTAAATCTAGGTTACGTACAGTTTTTTCAGCTGGCACAATATATGCAGATTTATAGCC
>JAEXOD010000010.1 GCA_023447335.1 Bacteroidota bacterium | reverse complement strand
ATGTTAAAGGTGCTTTAAATATTAAAAAATGTTATCCGGATTCGGTTTTAATTTTTATTGAACCACCGAGTATTGAAACTATTAAACAAAGATTGATTCAAAGAAATACTGAATCTGAAGAAGATTTTAATAAACGAATTAATAGAGCAGATTTGGAAATGAGTTTTAAGAATAAATTTGATTATTCTGTATTAAACCTAGACTTAGAAGAAGCAATTAACAATGTAAAAAAAATTATTGAAAATAAATTACAAGGAGACAACAATGCAAATTAGTCCCGTTGATTTAAAACAAATCGAAAAAAAAGCAGCAAATGTTTATGAATGCATAAACGTAGTTTCAAAAAGATCTCGTCAAATAAATGACGAAATTAAATTAGAATACCAAAGTTTATCTAAAAACATTGCTACTACCAGTGATCCTAATGATGAAGAAGAAAAAGAAAATCCGGATCAATTAAGATTATCATTAGAGTTCGAAAAAAGACCAAAACCACATATTAAAGCTTTACATGAATTTTTAGCCGGTGATGTAAAGTACCGTTACAAAGAACATGAGTTCTAATAGACCAACAAATTTAATTATAGAAACTTTGAAAGCTCAAGCCGAAGTATTTGGCGATGAGCTTTATTTTTCTATAGACTTAAAGGATTGTTTTAATAAAAAAGAAGATATTAAAGTTTCTGATTCGGTAGATGAAAAAATTAATGAATCCGAAATGGAAGATAACTTATCGAAGTTTAACTTTTTAAAGAACCCTTTACCTATAGAAGAAATTAGTAAAAACAAAAATTTAAGGGATACAAAAAATATGGAATTTATGAATGCTTCAACTGTTTCAGAACTTGAAAGTATGATAAATTCATGCAAAAATTGTTCTTTAGGTGAAACAAGAACAAAATTTGTTTTTGGTACGGGAAATCCGAATGCTGATATAATGCTTATCGGGGAAGCCCCCGGAGCAGAAGAAGATAAAACAGGTGAACCGTTTGTTGGACGTGCCGGTCAGCTATTGACTAAAATACTAGAAGCAATTAATATTAAAAGACAAGATGTATTTATAGCAAATATACTTAAATGTCGTCCTCCAAACAATAGGCCGCCAACCCCTGAAGAAACTGCTACCTGTATCCCCTATCTTAAGAAACAAATTGATTTAATTAAACCAAAAGTTATTTTGTGTTTAGGATTAACTGCAGCAAACGGATTGTTGAATACTAAAAGTAGCATGATTAAAATGCGAGGAAATGTTTATGAATTTCACGGAGTGAAACTTATGGTTACATATCATCCCGCAGCACTATTAAGAAATCCAAACTGGAAAAAAGAAACTTGGGAAGACGTACAAAAATTTTATCAATTATATAAAGATATATCTAAATAGGATTAGCGATGAACGAAGAGATAGTAGCAGGTCGAAGACTTCCGGCAATACCGGAGGTTGAGCAATTAGTATTAGGTGCGATGCTTATTGATAAAGATGCTCAATCTAATGGTTTTGCTTTGTTACGTCCTGATGCTTTTTATGATTCTAAAAATAAAGTAATTTTTGAAGCAATGATGGCTTTGGATAATTCAAAAGAGCCGATTGATTTTGTTTCTACATTAGAAGAAGTAAAAAAAATATCGAAGAAACCTGATATTAATTTTGCGGTATACCTTGCTGAATTATCTCAAAATGTAACCTCCGCTGCTAATTCGGAATATCATTGCCGTTTGGTTTTGGAAAAGTGGATTTTGAGACAAATTATTTCAATATCTCAAGAGCTTGCAACAAAAGCATATGATCAAACCGAGGATGTTTTTGATTTGCTTGATAATGCCGAAGGACAAATTTTTAGAATTGCCGAACTTGGATTAAAACAAAGTTATACTCCTTTTAAAGAAGCAATTCAAAATGCATTAGAATATATTGAATCTATACATAGTAAGAACATCTCAAATTATGCTGTTCCGACCGGATTTTTTGAACTTGATGATATGTTGGGCGGACTACAAAAATCCGATTTGCTAATTGTTGCCGCACGTCCTGCAATGGGAAAAACTGCATTTGCTTTATCATTTGCTCGTAATGCGGCTCTAGATCATAATGTTCCTATTGCCTTATTTAGTCTGGAAATGTCTACAGTGCAGCTTGCTACTCGTTTTATTTCAAGTGAAGCACGCATCAATTCTCATTTGTTGCGTACAGGAAAATTTAGAGCCGAAGAAGGATCTAAAATTAGTAAAGTAGTTGACCGATTAATAAAAGCCCCTATTTATATCGATGATACTCCCGGTCAGTCTGTAATGGAAATTCGTGCAAAGTGTAGACGACTAAAAGCCGAAAGAAATATCGGATTAATAATAATAGATTATTTGCAATTAATGACCGCATCCACTCGCGTCGAAAGCCGAGAACGTGAAATTTCTACAATATCGCGTTCACTTAAAGCTTTAGCAAAAGAATTGGATGTTCCCGTAATTGCACTCTCACAGTTAAATCGTGCAGACGAAGAACAAAAAGATAAACTCCCTATGCTAAGTCACTTACGTGAATCCGGAGCCATTGAGCAAGATGCGGATATTGTAATGTTTTTATATCGACCTTCTGTTTACGGAATAACACAATTTAGTGACGGAACACCAACCGAAGGAATTGCAGAAGTAATAATTGCTAAACATCGTAACGGTCCGACAGGTGATGTAAAAATGGCATTTTTATCAGATTTTGCTAGATATGAAAATCTTGAGTTAATCCATAGAGATATTCCAAACAAAGAATTACCTTCAAATAATAACAAAGAGGTGCCGTTTTGAAAAGACTAATCTTGCTTTATATGGCTTTTTTTTATATAAGTTCTTTTTCCCAAATTATTTATACAACTAAAGATTCTTCTTTAGTTTTAGACAAATTTAATTTAGCTAAAGCAAAAAATTTATCAGAAAAACCAATTGGTAAAATTATTGAGCTTGTCGGAATGTCTTTTACCGGTACTGATTACGTAGCTAATACATTGGAAAAACCGGGAGATGAAAAATTAGTAGTAAATTTAACTCAATTAGATTGTACAACTTTTTTGGAAACAACTTTTGCTTTAAGTATATGCATTAAAGAAAAGAAGTATTCTTTTGAAGACTATACTAATAAACTAAAATTCATTAGATATAGAAACGGAGAACTTTTAAATTATACATCCCGCCTCCATTATACAAGCGACTGGATTATTAATAATGAAGAAAAAGGAATTGTAAAAAATATCACAAAAGCTTTAGGCGGAATTCCTTTTGAGAAAGAAATCTTTATTATGTCGAAAAATACAGACAAATATAAAGCCTTAGACGGAAAACCGGATTTTATTAAAAATATAAAATCAGACGAACTAAGAATTAATAAAACCCCGAAATTTTATATACCAACAAATAAAATTAAAGATATTGAGTCTTCTATTAACACAGGTGACTTTATTGGTTTAGCTACTACCATAGAAGGAATTGATGTTTCGCATGTCGGCATAGCAGTAAAAGGTAACGACGGACATATTTACTTTTTACATGCTCCTATGAAGGGGAAAAAAGTTGAAATTACAGGCATACCTTTGTACGAATATATCAGCGGTAGAAAATCCACATTGGGTATAATAGTTTTTAGACCTCAGGATAAGTGATTATTTTTCTATTAGATCTAATAATACTCTAATATTTTCTAAATCTTCAAGCTGCTCCTTCCCTTTTGGGGTTTCCAACACTTTCGGAATATCAATCAATCTTTTATCATTCATTAAAAGTTTAAAACCATTTAGCCCGATAAACCCTTTTCCGATATGTTCATGTCTGTCAACTCTGCTTCCTAAAGGTTTCTTGCTATCATTAATATGAAAACATTTTAATTTATCTAACCCAATTATTTCATCAAATTCTTTAAAAACTATACTGTATGATTCGTCATCGGCAATATTATACCCGGCTGCAAAAATATGAGCCGTATCAATACAAACACTCATTCTGTTCGGTTCTTCAACAAGATCCATTATTTTTCGCAAGTGCTCAAACTTATACCCAATCGATTTTCCTTGTCCTGCAGTCGCTTCCAACATGCTTTCTGTTTTAAATCCCTGAGTTTTTTGATGTATTATATTTATTGATTCGGCTATAAGCTTTATTGCGTCTTCTTCATTATTCTCTTTATAAGTTCCCGGATGAAAATTTAATTGAGGGATACCTAATCGCTCACACCTAATTAGTTCATCTAAAAACGCTTCTCTGGATTTCACTAATAATTCTTTATCTTCTGCACATAAATTTATTAAATAAGAATCATGAGCAACCACAAATTTAATATCACTATTTAATAACTCATTTTTAAATTTTATTATCTCATCTTCGGTTAATTCTTTTCCTTGCCATCTATTATTGTTTTTTGTAAATATTTGTAGGGCACTAAAACCTAATCTTTTCGCCCTTATTATTGCATTAAATAATCCCCCTTCAATTGAAGTATGGGCACCGATTTTATGAAACATTTTTCCTCTAATTTTTGTACATTTACACTTTAAATTAAAAATATAAGTTAATAACATGCAACAACTATTAAAAGTTTATAATAAGCAGAAAAGAAAGGTATTAGGGCTAATGTCAGGAACTTCTTTAGACGGAATTGATATTTGCTTAGTTGAAATTAGCGGAAATTCGTTTAATACTAAATTCGAATTATTAGCATATGATGAGTATCCTTTCCCTGAAGGATATAAAGAATTTACTTTAAAAAATTCTATTGCTAAACAAGGCACCGTTGATGATATTTGTAAATTAAACTTTATTATCGCAAGAATTTATAGTGATGTTATAAACAAGTTTTTATCTAAAAATAATTTCCAAAATACCGATATTGATTTAATTGGAACACACGGTCAAACAATTCATCATTTACCGAACGAAGATAATTTATTTGGTTTCTCAACAACTTCAACTCTACAAATAGGAGATCCGAGTGTTTTAGCTAAACTTACAGGAATAATTACTGTTGGTGATTTTAGACCCTCCGACATCGCTTTAGGTGGGCAAGGGGCTCCGTTAGTCCCCTTTTTCGATTACCTGCTATTTTCTGATAAAAAGAAAAACCGAGCTTTACTTAATATAGGAGGTATATCCAATATTACCGTAATCCCAAATAATAGTACTAACGATCAAGTTATTGCATTTGATACTGGTCCAGGAAATATGTTAATAGATATTCTTGCAAAACAATTTTTTAATGTATCATTTGATAAAAATTCCGAATTCGCGAACCAAGGTAGATTGAAAGCAGATTTATTAAAAAAAATTATTAATATTGATAAATTTGTAACAAAGAAACCGCCAAAATCAACTGGTAGAGAGTATTACAATGATAATTTTATAAATTCAGTTTTAGAAAATACAGAATACACCCCTTTTGATATTTTACATACATTTACTTATTATACTGCTTATTCAATTTATTATAATTTTGAGTCCTTCATAAAAAATAAAACGAATTTAGACGAACTATTTATAAGCGGAGGAGGAGCCAATAACCCACTATTAATGTACTATCTAAGAGAACTTTTCGAGCCTTCAACTTATGTTGGAAACACTAAAGAACTAGGAATAAATTCAGACGCAAAAGAAGCAATTTGCTTTGCGATTCTGGCAAACGAAACTATTAGCGGTAATACAAACAATTTACCAAGCGTTACAGGAGCAAAACAAAAAACAATTATGGGGAAGATATGTCTGCCATAAAAATCTTAGTTACAGGCTGTTTCGGACTATATGGATATGAAATATGCAATACATTAAAAAACGAATATGAAGTTGTAGGGTTATATAATGTTTCTCATTTAAATAGTAATTTTAGATCAATCAAAGTTGATATAACGGATTCTGACTTATTAAGTAAGATTATTTTTGAGGAACACCCTGATTTTATTATACATGCTGCTTCGATTTCAAATCCACAAAGAGCAGATTCTATAGCATCAAAAATTGTTTATAAAACAAATGTTACTGCCACTGAAAACTTAGCAAGTTACGCAAACAAGATTAATGCACGATTAATATACATTTCAACCGACTTAGTTTATGCAGGATATAGAGGTTCATTTTTGAGTGAGACTTCAAAATTAATTCCGGTTTCGTTATATGCCGAAACAAAATTGATGGCTGAAGAAAAAATAAAAGAAATTTCTAACAATTATACTATATTAAGAAATTCCTTAATGTTTGGGCTTTACAAATATGAAAACAATAATTTTTTTAATCAAATATACCATAATATATTAAACGGAAAAAGAATAAAACTTTTTAATGACCAATATAGAACTCCCCTTTCGTTTACCGAAGCCTCTTATATGTTAAAAGAATTGATTAAAACGATTATTGATAATAATAATATACTACACAATGAAATTGCGAATTTTGGCGGAAGAGAAAGAGTTTCAAGAACAGATTTGGGTTATTTACTTAGTGATTTCATGAAATTGGATAATTCGCTAATTGATTCTATATCTATAAACGAAATGTCTAACATCCCCATTGTAGCTGATGTATCAATGAATACTGAAAAAATTGGAAATTTAGGTATAAAAGCTAAATCAATTAATGAAATGTTAAAATTGGAAATAGAAAAATTAAAGAATTGTTGAAACAATTAAAATAATAGATTTGTAAAAGCAACGTTGATAAGTTAAAAAATAAAGTGAGGAATTAGTGGAAATAACCGAACTAAACGAAAAAATTAAACGGGAAAGTGAGTTTATTGACATTTTAATGACCGAAATAAGCAAAGTTATTGTTGGTCAAAAGAATATGGTTGAAAGACTTTTAATAGGATTATTAACCAACGGTCATATTTTATTGGAAGGTGTTCCCGGTTTAGCTAAAACTTTAGCTATAAAAACCCTTTCATCTGCCATGAAAGCAAAATTTCAAAGAATACAGTTTACTCCTGATTTATTACCTGCTGATTTGATTGGTACTATGATATATAATCAAAAAGACGGAAATTTTGCAATAAAAAAAGGACCTATTTTTTCTAATTTCATTCTTGCAGATGAAATTAACCGTGCTCCTGCAAAAGTACAAAGTGCTTTGTTAGAAGCAATGCAAGAAAGACAAGTTACAATAGGAGAACATACCTATAAGCTGGAAGAACCTTTTTTAGTACTTGCTACTCAAAACCCTATTGAACAAGAAGGTACTTATCCGTTACCTGAAGCACAAGTAGATAGATTTATGTTAAAGGTGAAAATAACATATCCGAATAGAGAAGAAGAAAGAAAAATAATGAAATTAAATTCCGGTGCTGCAATGCCGGAAATTAATAGGGTTATAACTCCTGAGGATATTCTAAAAGCAAGAAAACTTGTTCAAGAAGTTTATTTGGATGAGAAGATTGAGAAATATATTCTTGATATTGTTTTCGCAACAAGAAATCCGAAAGAATACGGTTTAGATAAACTTGTAGATTTAATTCATCTTGGAGCTTCTCCCAGAGCAACTATAAATTTAGCTTTGGGTGCTAGAGCAATGGCTTTTATTAAAAGACGCGGTTATGTAATTCCGGAAGATGTGAGAAGTATCTGTTATGATGTTTTAAGACATCGTATTGCTTTAACTTATGAAGCGGAAGCTGAAGAATTAACAACCGAAAATATTATTCAAGAAATTTTAAACACTGTTGAAGTTCCTTAATAGATCATGCTTACAAAAGAAATAATTAAACAAGTTAGGCAGATTGAGATAAAAACTCGCGGAGTAGTAAACGAAGTTTTTTCAGGTGAATACCACTCGGTATTTAAAGGAAGAGGGATGGAGTTTAGCGAAGTACGCGAGTATCAAATCGGCGATGACATCAGAAGTATTGATTGGAATGTAACTGCAAGATTAGGACATCCCTATGTTAAAGTTTTTGAAGAAGAAAGAGAACTTACTTTAATTTTATTGGTTGACTTAAGCGGTTCACAAAAATTTGGAAGCGGTAAAAAAACAAAACAACAAGTTGCTACTGAAATTAGTGCTATACTCGCTTTTTCAGCATTAAAAAATAACGATAAAGTTGGATTAATTTTATTTACTGATACTATTGAAAAATTTGTTCCCCCAAGAAAAGGAAAAAGTCACGTTTTAAGAATTATTCGCGAAGTGCTTTCATTTGAACCTCAAGGGAATAAAACTAGCATAAAATCCGCTTTAGAGTATTTTAACAGTACTATAAAAAAACGTGCAATAGTATTTTTAATTTCTGATTTTATTGATACAGAATATGAAAAAATTCTTAAAATAGTATCAAAAAAACATGACTTAGTTTCATTAATACTTAAAGATAGAAGAGAATTAGACATTCCTCCCATAGGATTGGTTAATTTTATGGATAATGAAACCGGGGAAATAAGACTTCTTGATACATCTGATAAAACTATACAATCGGCGTTACTTGAAAATATAAAGAAACAAGAATTTGCCCTTAAACAGATTTTCAAGACCAGCGGAATTGATTCTGTTTATATCGATAAAGAAAATTATCTTAAATCATTGATTGAATTTTTTAAACTTAGAGAAAAAAGATGGTAAATTTACTCAAATATATTGTTATTATCTTCTTTTCATTTTTTAATACCCTTATTATGGCTCAGAATATTGAGGTTAAATTTTATTCTGATTCATCTAAGTATTTTGTCGGCGATTATATTTCTCTTAATTTAGAAATAAAACATCCTGCATTATATAAAATTGTTTTACCAAGCTTAAAAGATAGTTTAAAAAACGCTGAGTTCATTAAGTTAAATACGTCCGAACCAAAGGAGATACCAAACGGCGTATTATCAAAATATTCATTTATCATCTCCAAGTATGATAGCGGAAGTGTGAAAATACAGCCTTTAAGAGTAGAATTAGTTGATAATAAGAACAATGTTAAAGTTTACTATACAGATAGTTTACAGATAAATGTTACTACTCTTCAAGTAGATTCTAAAAAAGAATTTTTAGACGTTAAAAAACCGGTAAAAATTGGTATTAACTGGTTGTTTGTATTTTTAGTAACTTTAATTATTATTTTAGTTTTAACTAGTTTATACTTAGCATATAGCTATTACCACAAAAGAAAGCTTTTAAAACAAGGCATTATAGTTGAGAAAAAAATTCCGCCTTATGAAATTGCAAAAAATGCCTTAAAAGTACTTGAAGAGCAAAAATTATGGCAAAAAGGTGAAGTAAAACAATATCACACAGAAATAACTTATATAATTAGAAAGTATATTGAAGATGAATTTAATTTTCCTGCATTGGAGAATACTTCTGAAGAGATTTTAGAAAAATTTATTAACTTTAAATCCCCTTCTAAAGTTTTAGATAATTTGCGTGAATTTTTTGAAAATGCCGATATGGTAAAATTTGCTAAATTTTCTCCTATGCCAACTATAAATGAAAAGATGTTAGTTCAAGCAAATCAATTGGTTGATGATTTTTATAGTTATAACCAAATAAAAGATAGGCAAGTTGATGAGGTAAAGAATGTTTGATAATTTAACATTTGCATATCCTTATTTACTATATTTACTTTTACTTGTACCGCTATATTTGTATCTAAGAATTACTAAAATTAGAAAAAAAATGCCGGCGGTAAACTATTCCTCTATTAGTATACTTAAAGCCATTCCAAAAAGTTTTAAAGAAAGAACTTGGTTTATTCCGGAATTACTAAGAAGTGTAGCTCTTGCTTCACTAATTATTGCATTAGCTCGTCCTCAATCATTTTCTTCAGGTGAAGATATTTATACAGAAGGGATAGATATTGCAATGGTGCTAGATATAAGCAGTAGTATGCTTGCCGAAGATTTTAAACCAAATAGGTTAGATGCGGCAAAAAAAGTTACTGATGATTTTGTTGAAGGAAGAATCGGAGACAAAATTGGATTGGTAATTTTTGCAGGAGAGAGCTTTACTCAATGTCCTTTAACAATTGATTATTCTGTTTTAAGAAATCTACTAAAAGAAATTAAAAGCGGAATGCTTGAAGATGGAACTGCAATAGGCAATGCTATAGCAAACGGCGTTAATAGATTAAAAGATAGTAAGGTAAAAAGTAAAGTAATTATTTTATTAACTGACGGTGTTAATAATGCCGGTCAAATAGATCCTTTAACAGCAGCAAAAATTGCGGCAACATTTGGAATAAGGATTTATACTATCGGGGTAGGAACAATTGGACAAGCACCGTATCCTTTTCAAACTCCGTTCGGAATTAGATACCAAATGGTACCGGTTGAAATAGACGAAGCTTTATTACGTCAGGTATCCGATTTAACTAAAGGTAAATATTTTAGAGCTACTAACAATCGTAAACTTGAGGATATTTATAAAGAGATTGATAAACTCGAAAAAACCAAGATTGAAGTTACTTCATATCGTAATGCTTCGGAAAGATTTCATATATGGTTAGTTATAGCTTTGTTATTTTTATTTTCGGAATTTGTTTTAAATAACAGTTTTTATAAAAAATTACCAAATTAATTTAGCGGGAATATGTTTAGATTTGGTCACTCGGAATATTTATTAATAGTATATTTATCACCAATAATAATACTTTTATTTTGGTATTTTTTTAGACAACAAAAGCAAAAAATGGCGATTTTTGCTGAAGCACATTTACATTCTATTGTGTATTCAAAATATAGCGGACTGAAAACCATTAGTAAATTTGTATTATTTTTTATTTCGTTTGTATTGATTGCTCTTTCTTTAGCTTCCCCTCAAATAGGTGATAAACTTAAAGAAGTTAGACAAACCGGAATAGACGTGTTCATACTTTTGGATGTTAGCAAAAGTATGAAAGCACAAGATATTCAACCTAATAGATTAGATAAAGCAAAATTTGACATTTATAGGTTAATTCAAAATTTACGAGGCGATAGGATAGGATTAATTATTTTTAGCGGTCAATCTTATGTACAATTCCCTTTAACAACTGATTATTCAGCGGCGAATTTATTTTTAAATGCGGTTGATGAAAACAGTGTTCCTCAGCAAGGAACAGCAATAGCAGACGCAATAAAAATGGCTTTAAGTTCATTTAAATATGAAGCCAAAACTCAAAAAGCAATTATAATTATTACTGACGGTGAAGATCACGAAGGAGATATAGATTCCGCTCTTGAGGAAGCTAACAAAAATAATATAAAGGTTTTTACAATAGGACTTGGGTCCCCTTCAGGTTCCCCTATTCCTTTGCAAAACAGCAATGATTTTAAAAGAGATAAGGACGGAAACATTGTAATTACAAAGTTAAATGAAAATCTTTTAAGAGAAATAGCAAGCAAAGGTAATGGGAAATATTTTTTAGGATCGTCAAATAGAGATGATTTGGAACAAATTTATAATGAATTAGCAAGAATTGAAAAAACTGAATTCGGAATGACAAAAGTAATTGATTACGAGGATAAATATTTCTATTTGTTAATACCGGCACTTTTGATTTTATTATTAGAAGGTTTTATAACAAATTCAAAAAGTAAGTTCTTCGAAAAATTATTTGAGAAAAAACAATGAGACTTAGATTTTTTATTACATTTATTATTTTTTTAATAATTGGGAACTATTCTTTAATTTTATCTCAATCTGCAAGAAGTTTAAATAACTCCGGTGTAGATTTGTATGAAGAAAAAAAATTTACCGAAAGTGAAATTAGTTTTAAAAAAAGTATTGAGAAAGAGAAAACTAGATACGAAAACTATTTCAATTTAGGTAATTCTTTGTACAAACAAGAAAGGTTTGAAGATTCTAGGAAATCTTATCACAAAGCTTTAAGTATTTCGAAGGACAAAGAAGTAAAAGCCAAAACTCATTATAATATAGGAAATAGTTATTTGAAGGAAAATAAATTTGATGAAGCAATTAATTCATATAAGTCTTCATTAAAACTAAATCCTAATGATTTAGAAGCAAAATACAATCTTTCTTATGCCTTGTCCATGAAACAACAACAGCAGCAGCAGGAAAACCAAAACAAAGACGATAAAAATAACGACCAGAACAAAGATAATAAGGATAATAAAGACAATAAAGATAACAAGAACGATAAAGATCAAAATAAGGATAATAAAAACGATCAAAACAAAGATAAAAAAGAAGATAAACAACAGCAACCAAAAGATCAAAAAGATCAAATGAGTAAAGAACAAGCAAAACAAATGCTTGAAGCAATGAAAAATAACGAATCAGATCTTCAGAAAAAAATTAGAAAAATGAAATTACGCGGCTATTCGCGCGAAAAAGATTGGTAATGGGGAAAGTATGTTAAATAAAAATTTTTTGATTTTTTCAGTTGTAATTTTTTTCATGGTTTTAGCCAATAATAAAGTTACTGCCCAATCTTTTACTGCTAGTACCGATTATACAAAAGTCGGAGAAAATGAAAGATTTCAAGTTACTTTTACATTACAAGGTGCAGATAACTCAAATATATCGAACTTTAAAGCTCCTTCATTTAACGGATTTAGAATTTTAAATGGACCCTCACAATCGAGCAGTATTCAAGTAATAAACGGAAAAATGTCTGCTTCGTTTTCTTTTACTTATATTTTAATGCCTTCAGGTGTTGGGAAATTTAAAATTGGTTCTGCTCAAATAACTCAAGGCGGAAAAACATTTTCTAGTAACGAATTAAGTATTGAAGTTGTAAAAGGACAAGCGAAAAAGAATTCAAGTAGCGAAGGAGTTGAAGAGGATTTAAGTAAAAGTTTATTTATCCTCGCAATTCCTGACAAGAATACTGTATATAAAGGCGAGCAAGTTACGGTAACTTATAAATTATTTACTCGAATTAATATTTCTTCTCCTCAAATTTCAAAATTACCTCAATTTAACGGATTTTGGACTGAAGAGTTAGAGCTACCCAATAATATAACTCTTTCAGACGAAATGCATAATGGTGAAAGATTTAAATCTGCGGTAATTAAAAAAGCAGCCCTTTTCCCTACTCAAAGCGGGCAATTAACAGTATCACCGTTTGAATTAAAAATGTCTGTAGTTTATAGGAAGAAAAAGAATACTCGAGATATTTTTGACGATTTTTTTGATGATCCGGTTTTCGGTCGCACGGAAACACGTGAAGAACTAATTAAAAGCAATACAATTAAAATTAACGTATTACCTCTACCTCAAAATGATGTCCCAATTTCTTTTAATGGTGCAGTAGGTAATTTTTCGCTAAATGCCACTATCGATAAAAACGAAGTATCACAAAATGAACCTTTCACACTTAAATTTGTAATTACCGGTACAGGAAATATAAAATTAGCCGAAATTCCTACTATTAATTTACCAACCGGTTTTGATAAGTATGAACCAAAAATCACTGAAAATATTAATCGAATCGGAAAAATTAACGGAACAAAAATAATTGAATACTTAATAGTCCCACGAATTTCAGGTAAACATTCAATCAAATCGATTGAATTCTCATATTTCAATCCGACTTCAAAAAACTATGAAATCATTAAAACTCCTTCTTTTGAGATAAATGTAAAAAGAGGTAACTCTATTTCGGGTTCAGAAGGAAATTTCGACAAAGAGGATATTCGTTTACTTAATGAGGATATCAGATATATTAAAACAGGTGATTTTAATCTATATCATATCAATGATTATTCTTTACTTACAAAATGGTTTTGGTTGTTTTTAATTGTTCCGATACTTAGTTTATTAGTTGCTTTAAAATTTATTAAAGAAAAGGAACATCTGGATGCAAACATTTCTATTTCAAGATATCGAAAAGCAGAAAAATTTGCTCGTAAAAAACTAAAAACCGCAAAGGAATTATTAGATTCTAATAACTTAAATGCGTTTTATGAAAATATATATTCTGCAGTGTTTGGATATTTGGAAGATAAACTTAGTATTCCAAAAGCCGATCTAACAATTGATGTTATTACCGAAAAATTAATGTTAAAAAATACTCCTGTTGAAATAATCGAAAAAGTTAAATCACTAACTGAGAAATGTGAGTTTGCAAGATTTTCACCCAAAGGAATAAATCAAGAATCTGCTAATGATTTTTATGAGTCAACTATACAATTAATTGTTGAATTAGATGAAAACTTGTCAGGAAAGAAGAGGAAACCATGAAAAGAATTGTTATTTTTTTTATCATATTATTTTCGGTTTGTAATGTTTTTTTTGCACAAGAATTAGATTCGCAAACTTTATTAAATAAAGCCAATAAAGAGTATAATAAACAGAACTTTGAAGTAGCTCTTGAAACATATTTAAGTATTTTACATCAGGGTTTAGTAAGCCCTGAGCTTTATTATAATATTGGGAATTCTTATTACAGATTGGGGCGTATCGGATATGCAATTTTAAATTATGAAAAGGCATTAAAACTAGCTCCCGGTGACGAAGATATTAAACATAATTTAAGTGTTGCCAATTCTCGTACGGCTGACAAAATCGAAGTACTTCCAAAGTTATTTTTAATAGAGTGGTGGGACTCTTTGGTAATGTTATTCACGGTTAACGGTTGGGCATTTGTCTTTATTCTATTTTTTATTGTTTTTCTCGTCATATTTGGCTTTTATTATTATCATAGAAACAGTGATTATCAGAAACCCTTATTCTTTCTTGGTACTTCGAATTTGATTTTACTAATTTTTATTCTTTCATTATTCTTTGTACGATTAAATGACGAAACTTCTAATGAATTTGGAATCTTAATTGAGACTTCCGCAAATGTTAAAGTATCCCCTGATTTTGAGTCGAACGATGCTTTTATCATTCATGAAGGAATCAAATTCAAAATTGAAGATAAGGTCGATAATTGGACTAAAATAAAACTCAGGGACGGAAAAATCGGCTGGTTAAATAATAATTATTTCAAGTCCATTTAAATAATCCATAATTTTCTTTATATTTAGTTTTATCAAAAAACAACAATTTATCTTTGAATAATCAACTTTTAGAAAATATTCCATTTGTTGTTTTGGATGTTGAAACAACCGGATTAGCTCCTAAATTAAATAAAGTAATTGAAATAGGACTTGTTAAAGTTATAAATGGTCAAATTATTGATTCAATTAAAACATTCTTCAATCCGGAAAGACAACTACCTACGGCAATTACTCAAATTACTGGTATCACTGATTACGATCTTACTGATGCTCCTTATTTTTATAGTTGGATTTCCAAAATAAATGACTTCATCGGAAATAGTGTTATAGTGGCTCATAACAGTAATTTTGACATTTCATTTTTAAAGGCAGAATACGACAGAGTATATGAAAACTTTCCCCAAAATCCTGTAATTTGTACTCTTAAAATAAGTAGAAAACTTTTTCCGTTCTTAAAAAGCAAAAGCTTAGGTGATGTAGGAAAACATCTTAAAATTAGACATAAAGATTTACATCGTGCATTATCTGATGCCACCCTAACAGCAAAGATATTAATAAAATCATTAGCATTATTAAAACAAGATTATCTAATTAATACTTTTGACGAGTTAAAGGCATTTGAATCTTTACCTAAAA
This sequence comes from Bacteroidota bacterium, assembly GCA_023447335.1. GTDB lineage: Bacteria > Bacteroidota > Ignavibacteria > Ignavibacteriales > Melioribacteraceae > JAEXOD01. The sequence goes on along the minus strand of JAEXOD010000010.1, from coordinate 44,095 downwards.
ACAAAAAACAAGATTTGTTAATAAAAAAAGGAGTCGGAAAAGATTTCGTTAACCTTCCGGATGCTCCCGGTGTTTATATATTTAAAAATAGTAAAGATAAAGCTTTATATGTTGGTAAGTCTAAGTCATTGAAACAAAGAGTTACAAATCATCTTTCCGAAAATGCCGCAAAAAAATCTAAAGAGATAATCAAAAAGTCTTCGATAATTGAATATAAAGAAACACCGACTGAATTAACTGCATTACTTGCCGAATCACAATTGATTAAAATGTATTTACCAAAATACAATGTTCAACTTAAAAATTATAGTTCAAACTATTTTATAAAAGTTAGATTAACTCATGCTTTCCCTGATATAAGTGTAACACAGCAAATTGATTTTGATGCTAACGATTACTTTGGACCTTATCACAATCGTGAAACCGCAAAAAACATTGTTGATGTAATTGATAAAGCTTTTTCATTGCGTGAATGCTCAGACAGAGTATTCGAAAAGCATAAAAAATGCTATTTATATGATATACATAGATGTACCGGCAATTGTATGATTAACATCTCTCCTGACATATATATTAACGAATTAAAAAATGTATATGATTTTCTTTCCGGACAGAATCAAAGTGCCGTAAATAGGCTTTTAGAAAGGATGAAGAAGCTCTCGGCAGAACAAAAATATGAAGATGCCGCCGAACTACGAGATGTTGTAAACGCAATACTTAAACAACTAAATAAATCATCAATTATAAGTGTCCCTATAAATAGAGCAAGAGTATTAATTGAAGCTAATTATACAGGCAAAAAAGACTTCATTCTATTAATTGACGGTAAAATATATATTAAAGATTTCGTATTAAATGAAAAAGAAGATTTTGATGTTGCATTAAAGGATTTTTATAATAAGACAATAAATTACAATTCTACAATCAACTTAACAGATTTGGATAATATCAAAATTGCATTAGCATGGTTGGTATTTAATCGCAATAAAGTTAACGTCCATTATTTAGACGAGTATTTATCTAAAGAAGAACTCGAATCAAAACTTGGAATCCCTAAGACAAAACTCACCAAAAAATATAATAACCGCAAAACATAAGTATAACTACATTTATTATAATAAAAGGCGTTAAAGTAAATTTACGTAATTGTCTATCTGCGCTAAAAATTATAGCTATCATTTTAAATATCGTATTAGCAGAAATTGATAATAAGATTGCTGCAGCTATAATATCATTCCCGATTTTTATTGTCCCAACATTAACAACAGATAAAATTGCCGCATCTAAACTTGCAAAACCGCCAATAAAAGCTGCCAAAAATACTCCGCCTGAACCAAGGAATTTATTAAATAATCCAGAAATAAACAGTAAAACCATTAAAACTAATCCAAACTTGATTGCAAAAAATAATTTGAACGGATTTGATAATTCAAGATCACCTTCTTTAGCAATAGAATTTTTCTTTTTATAAATAAAACTAAAATACAAAGAAATAGAAGATAAAATAAAGAAAGGTAAAATTAATTGGATACTTAATATTGGACTTAGCAAAAACACTATAAATAATACTCTAGGATACATAATGGTTGTAGCTAATAATATACCGCTACCGAATTCCGAACAATAACTTGTATTTTCTTTACTCCTTTGTGAAAAGGATAAAGTAACTGCAGTACTGGAAGCAAGTCCACCGAGTAATGATAAAACGATAATCCCTTTTTTTGAACCGATTATTTTAAATAAAATATACCCTATAAAACTGATCCCTGAAATTAGAATAACAAAATACCATATTTTTAATGGATTAATTATTCCGAAAGGATCAACTGTTTTATTTGGCAATATTGGTAATACAATTACTGTGATAATTAGAAATTTCAAAGTAGCTAATATATCTTCTTCCGAAACCATACCAGCAAATGCTCTGAATTTAGTTTTTAAACTTAAAAAAACTGTTATCACAACTCCGATTGCTGTTGAAAGTAAGAAGTATTCCCAAAACACCAATCCTCCCAAAACATAAACAAGCAGTAATGTTAATTCTGTTGTTCCACCTAATTCTCCTTTTTGCGCAGTTACATAATATTCAATAGCAACTAATATTCCGAAAAGAATAAAACCGGTAATAAAGAAATAAAAAGAAGTGAATGAAGAAATAAGTGCACAAACAAATCCGAGCATTGAAATTAATGGAAATGTTCGAATTCCTGCAAAGTAATGTTCACCGGGAGCTTTTGCCCTCTCACGTTCAACTCCTATCAATAATCCGATCATTAAGGCAATAAATATTTTTTGCCATAATAACGGTATCCCTTCTTGCATTTGACCCTGGAATAAAGTTTCCATAAGCCACCTTTAATATTATTATGTCCTATTTAAGCAAAAATTTTGTCAAAACAAAACGGATTACAAATGCAGAGACCAAAACTAAAACTGTATAAATAAATAAATTAGTAATAGAGCTTTTCGTAATTGTTAAAGTAGATAAATAACCTCTCCATCCACAATTTTTACATCTATAAATATTATAAAAACTAACTTTTTTCAACATTTGTTCAAAAAAAGTACGAGCTCGTGATCGGTGTAGGGTTCCGGGAGCTCCACATTCAGGACACTTCTTAAATACCGGATTAATAGAATAAATTATTTTTAGTTCTTTCATAATTCTTAAAATTTAGTTACACTAAAATAACAAATTAATATTGTCGAACAACGATTTTAATTTAATAAGCTGTTAAAAACACCATTTTTATTAAATAAATCTATCGATACTTCAATCTGCTTATCGGACTTAAAAGCTTCTTCTATACGTGCTTCTTTTCCTTTAATCCTCCAAGCAAATTCTTCTTTAATTTTTGCTATTATTAAATTAAAATTTTTATTAAGTTCATCTTTCTTCATCAATTCCGAAAGTTTAATTAATTCGTTAAGTTTTGTTTTAAACTCGTCGTTTGAATTATCTTGAGAAAGTGTTTTCTTTAATTCTTTTAATGAGTTTTCAATTTCACTTTTATAATCAACTTTTTCTTTTTGAATATAATCACAAAAAACCTTAAATAATTCTTTATCATCATTGTATTTATCGATTTTTTCAGTATTGTAAACAAAATTTGCAAAATTAAAGAAGACACCTTGAGCCATTAAATTTTTCAACATTTTTGAATTACTTTCTCTTTCTACTATTGTGTCTGGCTTTATTCCGCCGGCAGAAAAAACAATGCGTTTATTATCAGTTTTGTATTCCAAGCTTCTATTCTTCTTCTTAGCATCTTTACTGTAGTCAATTCTCTGAATACATCTTCCGCTTGGAGTAAAGTATCTTGCAGTTGTAACCTTAACCGAAGTGTTATAAGGTAACGGAAGAATTGTTTGAACAAGCCCTTTTCCAAACGATTGAGTACCTAAAATTATTCCTCTATCGTGATCTTGCATTGCACCCGCAACAATTTCGCTGGCACTAGCAGAAAAATTATCAACAAGTACTATTAATTTAATTTCACCGGCAACCGGCTCTTCTTTACTATAATATGATTTATCGTTTAATGAATCACGTCCTTTTACAGAAACAATCAAATCTCCTTTTCGCAAAAATTTTTCAGAAACGTCAATAGCAGCTTCAAGCAAACCACCGGGATTTCCTCTTAAATCTAATATCATTCCTTTTAATTTGCTTTTATTTTTCATATCCAAAATTGCTTTCTTTACTTCATCACCTGCACTCATTGAAAACCCGGTTAGTTTTATATAACCGATTTCTTTATTTTCTCCAATTAATCCGGAATATGTTACATTTTTAATCTCTATTTCTTCTCTTACAAGTGTAAAGTTTAGTTCTTCTTCAATGCCTTCTCTACTAATTGTTAATTTAACAAGGGTACCGGGTTCTCCTTTAATTTGTTTACTCATCTTGTCATAATTATCTTTATTTATTTCTTCGTCATTAATTTTTGTAATTATATCACCAATATGTAAACCTTGCCTTTGAGCAGAGTAACCGTCAAAAACTTCAACAATAGTAATCTTATCGTTTTTTATTCCAAAAGTCGCTCCTATTCCACCATATTTTCCTTTTGTTATTAAATCAATTTCCCCTTTTTCATCCTGTTCAATAAATACAGTATACGGATCTAGTCCGGAGAGCATTCCGTCCAACCCTTCTGTCATCAATTCTTCTGGATCAATCTCATCAACGTAAGAAGTTGCTATATACTTATATACTTCACCGAATAAATCAATACTTTTAGAAAGTTTAAAATAAAATTCATCATCAGCCCTAAAAAAACCGGTAAAAAGAATAAATATAATCGGAATTATGAAGAATTTTTGATTTATTTTTTTCATTTAGGATCCTCTTTCTGCAAACTATTTATTTTAGTTATTATCTCTAGGTGGATTTCTTCAATTGTACGAGAGGCATCAATGATAAAAAAACGACTTTCTTTTTTAGCAATATCTAAATACCCCTCTCGTACTTTATGCCAAAAGTCAATTACAGAGCTTTCTATTCTATCTAAATTTTCTTTTTTAAATAATAGCTTTCGTTTTTCAATTTCATTAATTGAGAGATCTAAAAAGAATGTAATATCCGGAATAGCTTTACCTACAACGAAATTATTAAGTTCATTAATAAAATCAACAGATAAACCTCTACCGTATCCTTGGTAAGCAGTACTTGAATCAAAGAACCTATCACTTATTACAATTTTACCTAATTTAAGTTCCGGTAATATTTTTTCATCTATCAATTGCGCACGACTTGCATAAAAAAGTAATAATTCTGTCTCTGTACACATTTCTAAATTTTTTTTATCTAATAAAATATCTCTTATTTTTTCTGAGATAACAGTACCGCCGGGCTCTCTCAAAAGAACTATTTTATTCCCTTTTTTTTCCAAATATTCTATAAGTAACTTTACTTGCGTACTTTTTCCGCAAAAATCTAGTCCTTCAAAAGTGATAAACATATTTACCGTTGTTTAATTATATATTCAATTTTTTGTGGTTCAGTTTCTATAATTTGTGTATATGGAGGAATATTAACATCTGGTATCAAATAACCTAATGTGTCATTAAATGCATCGTTAAATTTCACAAATACTTTTATTTCTTCTCCGGACATCTTGCTGAGCACATTCAGTCCGCCTCGTAATCTTAAGTTAATTTCATGCGGAATTAATTGTAGCACATAATTTTCAGGCACATCAATCGGTTCAACAATTATCTTTTCAAAAGTTTTATCAACAACCTTTTGAACATCAATTGTTACATTTATGCTATTAAACTTATAACCAAATAATTTTTGTGGCTCTAACTCAATTCTTTCTCTAATTTTCTTATCCAATTCCGTAAACTCGTAATATTTTGTTTTTACAAATTGAATTTTATTTATCTCACTTGAAGGACCATAGATTGTAACAGAATCTTTTGATAATCTTATACTATCTGTCTGAATAAATCCATCCGAAAACGTTAATTTCAAATTTGGAATAATTTTTACTCTTTTTGACGCAGCATGCTCAACAAAGAATGAGATTCTATCGGGAATGATTTCCATAATTTGAAGGTTTGTTGAAAACCATGAATTATTTTCTAATTCAGATTTTAGAGATACTTCTTGTTTGCCGTATCTATTATGGGTTCTTATAAAAAATCCTAAATCGTCAGTTAAAACCAATTTTGCTAATTGCCATCCCTGCCCCTTAATATTTAATGTTACCTCTTCAATACTAACTTTACTAACTGCGTTACTATCAGCCGAATATAAAAATTTCACCGGCATCTTTATTCCAGTAAAATACTCCTCATTCAAGGATATTGCACCCCATAGAATGATAGAGAAGATAGTAATTAGTATTATTGTTATAACTTTATTTTTCATATATATAAAAAAAAGATTGAACTAAAAATTTCTAATATTTTTTATTGTATTCAATAATTTTGAACATATAAATATATAAAAAATACTATATAAAATTTAGATCAATCTAAATCTTTTTCTTTAATTGGTCAAAACAATATAATAATATAGAACGCCCCGCACTTGCCAATTTTCTTCCTTTTATAGGGAAATCGGAAAGCTTACGTGCTCTAATACGCAAAAGATGAACATTTTCAGCCGAATAATCTTCATTAAGTACTTTAATATCTATTTCGTTTAAAATAATCGTTTCAATATGTTTATCTATTTCTAAATTTTCGGCATTATTATCTTTTTTTGCATTTACATTTTCGACAGAATTTTCAATCACAGTTTCAAGATCAGTTTGAGAGGAAAATTCACCAGAGTTATTAGTTTCAACTTCTTCAGCTTCACTAATAGTTCCGGTCTCTACTATATCAATTATTTCAGTTTTGTTAGTTGTATCTTCTTCAATCTCAATTATTTTTACTTCTTCAGAAACAAGCGAATTAACTATTTCTTTTTGTAAGTCAGATGAGTCTAGATCATTTACTAAAACAGCTTCTTCTGATATTTCATTAATCTCCTCAAAAGTAGCAATCCCGTCATTAACATCTAATATTTCACTTTCAATGAAAGAATTTGTAGCACTTTCAGGAACTTCTGCAAATTCCTCAGATTCTTTTAAATTTACGTCAGATTCAGAAAATTCAACTGCTTCAATCTCATTGACTTCTTCAATATCTTCAGTTAAAGCATTTAAATCGGTTAAAGGTTCAAATTCAAAACTTACAGTTTCAACTTCCTCATCGCTTTCATCAGTTCCGAAATCAAAAATTGATTCCATACCTATATCTTTACGTTTTCTAGCCTTTTTGGGGCTTTCAACTTTTTCAGGTTGAGTAGTGATAAATGGTTCCAACTGATCATCAGGTCTCGGAATAACATGAACAGAAATTAATTGACCAACTCTTTGGGCTGCAGCAGCTCCGGCATCAACCGCAGCTCTTACGGCTGCGACTTCCCCCGTAACCTCTACAGTAACCATAGCAGCGGTTATCTTTTCTTTTTTTGAGAGAGATACATTGGCTGCCTTAAGCATAGCATCGGCAGCCTCTATCGCACCAATTAAGCCTTTTGTCTCAATTAATCCTAAAGCTAACTGCATTATTGTTTGGGTCTTTTAGGAAGAATTAATTCAACATCTGTATGAGGACGTGGTATTACATGAACAGATACCAATTCACCTACTCTTTGTGCTGCAGCAGCACCGGCATCTGTAGCAGCTTTTACTGCACCTACATCTCCGCGTACCATAACGGTTACATAACCACCGCCAATTGTTTCTTTTCCTATTAATTCTACTTTTGCTGCTTTTACCATAGCATCGGCAGCTTCAATTGCACCGACTAAACCTTTGGTTTCAATCATTCCAAGTGCATCTAATGTCATAAATATGCTCCCATTTTCTAGATTATTTCTTAACTAAAATAACTGAATATTTTAAAAATGTCAAATAGTTTATTTAATAAAATTAATTTTTATATAAGATTCTTCTCTTTCATATAATCTTCTAATATTATTGCTGCCGCATTTCTATCAATAATCCCTTTCTCGCGTCTCTTGCTCCGCTTTGATGTTGATTGTAGCACCCTGTTTTTTGCGATTTCGCTACTATATCTTTCATCATAAAATTCTATTTTTAGTGTGTACTTATTTTTTAATTCTTCTGCAAATTTTTCTATATTTTCTGTTACTTGCCATTTACTTCCGTCATCTTTATAAGGATAACCTATAATAATAGTTTCAATATTATAATCTATTATGATCCTTTCAATATTTTCAAAGATTTTAACGTCATTTATTAATGTGGTTAATGGATAAACGAATATTCTTAAAGGATCTGTTACTGCTATTCCAATGCGCTTATCACCATAATCTATTCCCAATATTCGTTTATTCTCTATGCTCATTTTTCTTTTTCCGAAGATTCAAATCTTTCAACTGAATAAATCCCGTGAATTTTTTTTAATCTTTCAATCAATCTATTAAGATGCTCTAAATCTTGTATATAAACAGAAATAATACCGCTAAAGTGGCTTCTTTCCGTGTTCATATTTATGCCCTTAATATTTGTGTTTTTATACGAATTGATATTATTAGTAATAGTATTTAATAAACCGGCTGAATCTTCTCCCTTAATTGATATTGCTGCAACAAAACTTTGTTGAATGGTTTTTGACCAATCGGCTCTAATAAATTTATCATGGTATTTTTTTCCCAATTCTACAACGTTTTCACAATTCTTTCTATGAATTTTTATTCCGTCACCGGTTGTAATAAATCCAACTATAGGATCTCCGGGTATCGGATTACAACACTTTGCATAAGAATAGTTTACCCCGCGTACATCACCTTCAATTAATACGCCTCCTACATCTGTTCTTGTTATTTTTGCAAAATCTTCAAATTCAAAATCCGGTACACTAGATTTGTTTATTTCTTCTTCTTCTTCGTTAAAATAATCGTCAATTTTGAATTTATCCAATGCAATTGCAGCATAAAACTCGTTAAAATTATTAAATTTTTGCTTTTTAATTAACCTGTTTAATTCATCAGTAGAAAAAGTCTTTTTCATCTTTTTAAGCTTTTTTTCCCAGATCTCTTTTCCGTCTTCTACTAATTTCTCTTCTTTTTTATTTATATAATTTTTAATATGAGATTTTGCTTTTCCGGATTGAACAAAACTCAACCAACTTCTATTTGGGTGTTGATTTTTCGATGTAATTATTTCTACTTGGTCACCACTTTTTAAGGCAGTATCTAATGGTACAATTTTTCCGTTTACTTTTGCTCCGATACAATGTAATCCGATATTAGTATGAATTTCAAAAGCAAAATCAACCGGGGTTGAATTTACAGGAAGCTGTTTTAAATCACCTTTTGGAGTATAAACAAATATTTCTTCCTGACTTAATGTTACTTTAAATGTACTTATAATTTCTTTAGAAGAATCTACTTTCCCGGAGGTTTCAAAAATATCACGTGCCCAGTTAATCCAACCTTCAACATCAACATTGCTTTTTGTAATATTTTCTTTGTACTTCCAATGAGCAGCTATACCTCTTTCGGCTATTTCGTGCATTTCTCTGGTTCGTATTTGTACTTCAACCAATTTACCTTCCGGTCCAACAACCGTATTATGAATTGACTTATAATTATTCTTCTTGGGTACGGTAATATAGTCTTTAAATCTTTCAGGAACATTTTTATAGACGCCGTTTACCAAGCCTAATGCTAAAAAACATAAAGCTTCATCATTATTTTCAATAATTATTCTAATTGCAAGAATATCGAAAATTTCTTCAAAACTTTTATTTTGATTTATCATCTTTTTGTAGATACTATAAAGATGCTTAGGTCTTCCGCCTACTGAAAATTTAATATTATATTCATTCAATTTTTCTAAAATAGGAGCACAAAATTTAGCTATATAGTTTTCTCTATCTCTCCTTGTATTAGATACCTTTCTTGCAATTGTATCATATGCTTCTCTATTCAAATATTTAAAAGCTAAATCTTCCATTTCCCATTTTAACTGACCCAAACCGAGTCTATGAGCAAAAGGAGCATAGATTTCCCTTGTTTCAGTAGCAACACGCATCTGTTTTTCCGGTGAACAAAAATTCAAAGTACGCATATTATCTAGTCTATCGGCAAATTTAACTAAAATAACTCTTACGTCATTAATCATAGAAATTACAAGTTTTCTATAATTTTCAGCTTTTTGAATTTCCAAACCTCTAAAAATTCCACTAATTTTTGTAACACCGTCAACAATATCAGCTACTTCTTTACCAAATTCCTTTTGAATAAAATCCAAACTTACGTCCGTATCTTCAACAACATCGTGCAACAATGCAGATATTACACAAGTATCGTCCAACGGAATTTCATCAACAATTATTCGTGCTACGGCATATGGGTGAGTAAAATAAGGTGCTCCCGATTCTCGAGAATCATTTTTATGTGATTCAAAACTAAGATTAAACGCTTTAGTTATTAAATCAATATTTGCTTTTGGTAAGTTTGCACGGCAAGAATCGAGCAACTCGTCTAACATCTTTTTTTGTTTTATCGGAGAAATTGCCATATTTTTTTATTTTTTTTGAAATTTATGATAAATAAAAAACCTGAAACAATCAACCTATTTTTTTAATTTATCCTGCAATTCCTCATATAATTTTTTTACTCTATCTAACCTTGTTCCCAATTGCTCCCTTGCATACTTATCTTTTAATTTTATTTGTAATATATTTTTGCAATAGTCCAGTGATTTATCATATTTACCTAAATCATTGTATTGCATGGCAATTTTATGCTTTAATTCTATTTCGGTAATATGATTATTTCTATCAAGTCCCATCACTGTTTCTAATACTTCATTGTAGATATTTATTGCTTTTGTTTTATCAAATTCGGTATAAATTCTTGCTAAAGTTAATTTAAATAGTCTATTATTAGGATAATCTTTTAATAATTCCTTGCATAAATTTAATGCACTATTTAATTCGTTATTTTCAATATAAATCCATACTAAACTATAAGCACCCAAAAAATGCCCATATGTATCTTTAGAAATTGATTTTTCAAGTAATCTTTTACCAAGTGGTCTATCATCAGAAACAAAAGGTAACCAAGTGAGTGCTTTTGTTTTAGCACTTTTCCAATAGTAAAATGTCCCTAACGCAATATATGAATCATAAAACAATGAATCTATTTCAAGACATCTTTCGTAATAAGTTATTGAAGATATTCCGTTTGTTATAGCTGAAAAATAATCGCCGTTCATACCTTTATAATATGCATCATACCCTTTTGAAAGAGCTACAAAATACGTGCTCCATAAATCATTCTTATTTTTTCTGTATAAACTATCACTTAATTCCTTTGCATCATCTAAAAGTTTTTCTATTTTATCTTCATTAAATTTTTCGGAATACTCTATTGATTTGGCAATTTCACTTACTGCCAAATAAATTTTACCTAACGGAATTTTAGGGAATAACCTATTTAATTCACTAAACTTATGCCTTGCTGCTTCATGATTATGATTAAGCAAATAATCCACACCTGAACGAATTAAATTATCTACTGTTTTATTAGGATAGCTTCCGGCAAATAAAGTGTTATAGAAGAAGAAAAATGCAATTAAACTATATAGTACCGAATGTCCTATCACCTGCATCTCCTAATCCCGGTAAAATAAATCCGTTTTCATTTAATTCTCTATCTAAAGAAGCTGTAAATATTTTAACATCCGAATGGGCAGTTTGAAGTCTTTTAACTCCTTCCGGAGCAGCAATTAAGCTAACAAAAAATATATTGTTTGCTCCCCTTTTTTTTAGTGAGCTAATAGCTGCTGCTGCACTTCCTCCTGTAGCAAGCATTGGATCTAGAACTAAAACCTTTGATGTATCTAAATTTTTTGGAGTTTTATAATAGTAATCAACAGGTTGTAAAGTTTTTTCATCTCGTTGTAAACCGATATGACCAACTTTTGCATCAGGTATCATCTCAGTAAATGCATCCACCATGCTTAACCCGCTTCTTAAAACAGGAATCAATATTGTTTGATACTTTAATCTATAACCAATAGTTTTTTCTAAAGGTGTAATAACTTCACGTTCATCTAATTCCAAATGTTTTCCGACTTCTATTGCTAAAGCAAACGATATTCTTTTTAATGCTAATCGAAATTGATATTCTTTGGTTTCTTTATCCCTTAAATATGTAATATCTCTTTTTACTAACGGATTATCTAATACATTAAACATTTATATTTCCTTTTTTAATTTTTGACCCAAGATGTGTAGTAAGTTTATCATCGGCGAAATAGGAGGTGAATAATTAAATATCTCATCAGCCAAACTATTTGCCTTAATTTTATTTCTTATGTAAAGCGAAACAATATCGGCATAACTTGCAATAATCTTATTCCCCCAAAATTCCCCGCCTAAAATATAGTTTGAATTCTGATCGACATAAATAATACCATGCACTTTTTCCGAATCGGGCATAACATGAACAAGATTTTTTGATTCGGCTTTGACCTGAATATATTTATAATTTAATTTTTTTAATTCATCTAAAGATAATCCGACAAAAGCAAAAGCTTTGTTACCAAACTGGAAGGTAACGTTTTTAATTACAGGCGTTATATAATAATTTGAACCCGCTGCATTTGCCCCTGCAATATGTCCAAATTTTCTTGCAAGAGTAGCAATAGGTAAATAAATACTTTTCCCGGTTATAAATTCTGGAACTTCAATGTTATCTCCGGCAGCAAAAATATTTGAGTCGCTTGTTCTTAATTTATTATCAATTTTTAGTCCGCCAAATTTGCCGATCGATAAGCCTGAGCTTTCTCCTAAAAAATTATTTGGCTTAACTCCTGTGCATTGTATTACATAATCGACTTCAAAAACTTTACTATCGATTTTATAATTTGTAATCCTGCTCTTATTCTGAATAAATTGAAGATTATTATTGCTGTCCAACAACTCAATTCCTTTGCTTTCCATAAGAGATTTAAGACAAACTCTTAAATCATCACTATTCTCAGCAAGTACCTTTTCTTTATCACAAATTACAACTGATTTTCCTATATTGGTCAAGGCATCCGCGACTTCTAATCCCGTAAAACCGGCTCCGATAATTAAAACCTTTTGAACTGCATTTTTATTAAAATAAGCTTTAATTTTAATAAAATCGTTAACTGTTTTAAATGTTGAAAAATTTACAGGATTTCCGATTACTTGCAGAATATTCGGTATATAAGACCCTGTAGATAAAATCAATTTATCATAATTTAATATAATGTTTTCATTTTTAATTGAATCATAAACAATTATATTCTTACTCTTTCTATCAATTTTTTTTACTGTTGAATTAATTTTCACCCTAACATTTTTTTCTTGATAAAATGTATTTTCATCAAAAAAAACAATGTCTTTATAACTATTAATCTTGTTTTCCAATAAATAAGGTAATTCACATGTACCCGTAGAAATAAAACTAGCAGATTCTATTAAAGTAACTTCAGAATCGGGATTAGTTCTTTTGGCTTTTGCGGCAGCTGCAGGACCTGCAGCATTACCTCCGATAACAACAATATTTAAGGATTTATTATTCAATTTGACTTATAATTTTAACTTACAAATATAATTATTTTTAATTTCAAAACTAATAACAATTAAAAAAATCAGCTCTTATTTCCTTTATTAATAAATTGTTAAGTTTTTATTTTAGCTTAAATAGTATTGATTTTTAATCATATTAAAATTAGATTTCAATGCTAAATTAAACTAATTAATACGGAAATACCATGTTAAAGTTCTTTAAACCGAAAGAAGACAAATACTTTGATGATTTTAATGAATTAATATCAAACGTTTACGAAATGGCTCAGCTAAATCAATCTTTATTTAAACAATTGCCATACGACTATGAAACAATTCAAAGAATAAAATCATTAGAACATCGTTGCGATGAAGTTGTATCAAGAATAGTTAAAAGACTTAATAAAACCTTCATAACTCCTTTTGATAGAGAAGATATTTTGGCACTTGCCAAAAGAATTGAAGGAATAAGTGATGCTATTAAATCATTGGTAATTAGAATTGAAATTTATAATTTCCAAAGCGTTATGGATTCTGCCGATAAGATGGTAGATATGATAACATTATCTGTAAAAGAACTATCAGCCGCAATCAAAGAATTAAAAAGCGGTAAAAATACTATCAACGAAGTAAAAATTGTGAAGGATATTGAAGCCGAAGCAGATTTACTGTTTCAACAGACTCTTAAAAAAATATTTGCTGAAGAAAAAGATGTGTTAACTTTACTTCAGAAAAAAGAAATGTTAGAAATGTTAGAATATACAGTTGATAAATGTCAACAGTGTGCTAACCAGATTTTAACAATTTATATCAAAAACTCTTAAAAGAACAATTATGGAAATATTCCCTCTTATTATAATATTTATGGCATTAATTTTCGATTTTTATAACGGAATGAATGATGCCGCAAATTCAATTGCTACAATTGTATCTACACGAGTTTTAACACCTACTCAAGCAGTAATTTGGGCAGCCTTTTTTAATTTTATTGCTGCTTTTACATTTGGTGTAGGCGTTGCGAAAACTATTGGTAGCGGAATTGTACAACCTGATACTATTAGTAATGCCGTTATTTTTGCTTCTCTTGTCGGAGCTATTCTTACTAGTGCATTTGCAACACATATGGGTTTCCCGATAAGTATTTCTCATGCTATTATCGGAGGTTTAGGCGGTGCTGCTCTTATCAAAGCCGGTGCTGCTTCTATTGTTTCGTCTGGTTTTATTAAAGTTTTTGTTTTTATATTTTTAGCTCCAATAATAGGATTTTTGATTTCCATTGTGTTTTCGATTATTACACTCTGGATAGTTAAAGATAGACAACCTCACAAGGTTGATTATTGGTTCAGAAAATTTCAGCTTATCTCTGCCGGATTATATAGCTTAAGTCATGGGGCTAACGATGCTCAAAAAACTATGGGTATTATTACCATGGTATTGTTTTCTAATGCACTTATTCCGACTTTTGATGTTCCGTTTTGGGTGGTCATTACAAGCCATTCTGTTATTGCAATAGGAACACTAATCGGCGGTTGGAAAGTTATTAAAACATTAGGAATGCGTATGACAAAACTTAATGCTTTCGGAGGTTTTAGTGCCGAAACATCTGCCGGTTTAACAATCATTTTTGCTACTATCTTTGGCATTCCGGTTAGCACTACACATACTATTACCGGTTCAATTGCAGGGGTTGGAATTACCAACGGCGGTACAGGCGGATTACGTTGGGGTGTTGCCCGAAATATTTTATGGGCTTGGATTTTAACAATTCCCCTTTCTGGAGGTTTTGCCGCTTTATCCTACTATTTAATAAGCACATTATTTAAAATTGTTTAATATTATTAGAAGTTTTAATAAAAGTAAGGTGCCGAGTGCTATTTTAGCATTCTTGCAACTTACTTTTGTCTTTTATTTTCCGTCTATTAACTATCATTCACTTTCAAAGCCTGAAAGTGCAATTGTTGAATTTTCCGGTCATTTTTCTTCTGCATATAATCTTAACAAGACCAAAGAATACAGATCTTTAGATAATTATAAGATTTTTGATCTTGATTCTCAAAAATCGTCAATTTTATTTCAAACAAAATTTAAAGCAATATTTGTGAACAATGTTCCGAATGTATTGCATATCTCTAAATTTACACCGAATAAATTTAACTTTCGAGGACCTCCTTCGATTTTAATTTAATTAATTCTTAAATAAGACATTTTTTAATTTAAATTCGAGGTATTCAATGGCATCAAAACCATCTGCCAATGAAACTTTTGCACAAAAATTAATCAGAATGTGGCCCGTTTATTTAATGGAAAGCGTAGTTTGGTTGATCGTTATTGCAATAGTTTATTTATTAATTTTTGCTTAATCTTGTAATCCCGCAATTAGATTGCGGGATTTTTTATAATGTTTTCATCCTTTTATTTATATTTAATTTGATTTAAAAATCACATCTTCTCTTCTAATCACCTTAAATTGAAAATTTAACAAATTAATTAAATACTTCGAACATCTTAATCTTTAAACTACGCTATTATTTTCTTAAATTTGTGTTTAATTTTTTTTGAATTTTGATGAAAACTAAAATATTTGATATAATAGTTGTCGGTGCAGGTATAGCAGGACTTAGTGCTGCAATAAAAGCCGGAAGAATAGGTGCAAAAGTATTACTAATTGAACACTTTTCTTTTTTGGGCGGAATGAGTACAGCAGGAATGGTATCTCCCTTTATGAAACATCAAGTTAACGGTGAAACGTTAGTTAACGGTGTATTTAAGGATATTGAGCAAGAGATGAGATTACAAAAAGGCATGATAGATAACGGTTTTTTTGCAAACTCTTTCCGAAATGCAACATTTAATTTAATTAAAGATAGTAATGTTTCCATTTTGTTTAATACACAAATATTGGAAGTTGAAAAAGACAAGAACACAATAACCTCATTAAAAATATTTACCGAAGGAAAAGAAGCTAAAGTATACGCTAAAATTTATATTGATACTTCGGGAGATGCAATTTTATCACATTTAGGTAATTTTCTTTATTCAAAAGGTGATGAAAAAACCGGTAAATTACAAGCATTAACATTATTTTTTAGAATGGGTGGTATCGACATGGTTAATGCCCTTGATTATGTAAAAAATAATAAACATGATTTTTTTAATTGGATGGAATATGATTTTGATCTAAACAAAATTATTTCGGTAGCCGGTTACTTTAGTAATATAAAAAAAGCTATTAGTGAAAATAAATTATCAAGTGATGTTCAATATATTTTTTATACTACACTACCCTCATCCGGCGAAGCATCGTTTAACACTACAAATATTTTAGGATTAGATGGTTCAAATACTTTTGAAATTACCAAAGCTGAATTAATCGGAAGAAACCAAGTTAAAGAAGTAGTAAAAATATTAAAAAACGAAGTTCCGGGTTTCGAGAACTCTTTTTTATTAGAAACCGCTATGCATGTAGGAGTGAGAGAAACTCGTAGAGTAATTGGCGACTATGTAATATCTGGTGAAGATATTCGTAAAGGGAGAAAATTCCACGATTCAATTGCTCGGGGTTGTTATGGAATTGATATACACGGTCAAAAAGATGAAAACAGCATAATGGAAGAATTACCCGAAGGAGAATATTATGAAATTCCTCTTAGGTCACTTATCGTAAAAGAAGCGAATAATCTTTTAGCTGCAGGCAGATGCATATCTGCTACGAGAGAGGGTCATGCCGCTTTAAGAATAATGCCAACCTCTGCAGCTACCGGTGAAGCTTGTGGTGCTACTGCCGCATTAGCTTCCTTAGATAATGTTGATGTTAGAGATGTTAAATATGAAGATATTGTAGAATTAATTAAAGAAAATATAACTATTAAGAAGTGAGAAAATGAGTATAATTTTCGGTACGGACGGTTGGCGGGGATTAATTGGAGAAGATATTAACGAAAATTCAACTTCTGTCGTTGCACAGGCTTTTGCCGATTATATCAACTCTAATTTTGATACCCCGACTGTAGTTGTCGGATTCGATAATCGTAATTATTCAGCAGAGTTTGCTAATATTTTTTCGGAAGTGCTTTCCGGAAACCGGATAAAAGTTTACTTATCTGATAAAATAATTCCCACACCGGTTGTTTCATATTACGTTAAAAGTAAAGGTTTAGATGCAGGTGTTATGATAACTGCATCTCATAATCCGGCTCAATATAACGGTATAAAATTTAAGTCTAAATTCGGAGCCCCTTTTTTTACTGAAGAAACTCAAAAAATTGAAAATTTATTATTTAAATCTAAAGTTATTAGGAACAAAGACTTGATATCCATTTGTGATTTATTTGAAAATTACAAGAGTAGAGTACTGGAATTAATTGATTTAGATATTATTAAAACTTCCGGATTAAATATCATTGTTGATAGTATGGGAGGTGCAGGATGTGAATACATATCGGATTTACTAAACGGAATTTGTGAAGTAAAAACGATTTATGGAAAACCATCCCCTACTTTTTTTGATCGATATGCAGAACCAATTGAGAAAAATCTTTTCCCCTTATCTCAAGAATTAATGAACGGAGATTTTGCATTCGGAAGTGCTAATGACGGAGATGCCGATAGGATTGGAGTTTTATTGGATAACGGAGAATGGTTAAGTGCTCAAGAGACTATATTATTAATTTCAGATTATTTAATAAACACAAAAAAATATAAAGGAAATTTAGTCAAAACATCTTCGGTAACAGATAAACTTATTGGAAATTTTTCTGCAAACTTAAAGGTTTTTGATGTACAAGTCGGATTTAAATATATTGCCGAGAAGATGATTGACGATGAAATAGTTTTTGGATGCGAAGAAAGCGGCGGATACGGTTACGGTTTTCATATTCCGGAAAGAGACGGAATCTTTTCCACTTTGGTTTTATTAGAAATGTTAGCTAAAAGCGGATTAAAAAAATTATCTGACTACGTTTCTTTAAAAAGAAAACAATTCGGAATTATATATTATGATAGAATAGATTACCATTATGATAAAGAAGATAGAATAAAAATTCTACCAAATTTATTTGATAATTCTCCCCAAATTATAGGAGGATTTAAAGTAAACAAAATTAATTCTTTCTACAGTAGCAGAGGAATAATAAACGGAATAAAATTTACATTAGAAGGAAAACCGCGATGGCTATTATTAAGAGCTTCCGAAACAGAACCCTTGGTTAGAGTTTATGCCGAAGCGGAATCAGAAGATGAAGTAAAATCATTACTAAATGTTGGAATTAAATTAATAAACGGATAAAGTATTTATGAGTAAAAATAGTATTATTTCTTATAACACAGCAAAAGAATATTTAGGAAGACTTAGCGAAGATTTTGCAATAATTCATAATCCACAGAACATATTTCCGCCATACGAAATTATCCCGATTGCCCATAAAATAAACACAAAAAGGGATCATATTGCTGCTTTTGTTTCTGATATGGATGGTACTACTACAACAACCGAAGAATTATGTTTATATTCACTTGAGTTCATGATTCGAGTTATGAGTGGTAAATTTACTATTGTTGAATGGCATGGTCTTGATAAAACTATAGATTACCCTAACATTATAGGAAATAGCACTACTAAGCATGTTGAGTTTTTAATCAACAGATATAATAACTTTTTTATTAAACCATTTATCGAAAAAGCTTATATTAAAGCAATTATTTGGCAGCTAATTTTTGGGAAAGATAAAGTTAGGAAAGAAGAAATTTTAAATAATTTAAAATTATTTAAAGTTGAAAATTTATTAGAAGACTCAAATTTTCAGAATTTATTTTCTGAAGCAGATGCCAAAAATTTTGATAGTGATTCAAAATTGATTTATTTAATGCAAACTTATTCGCCTAAATTTGATGATAAAGTTTTTTCTCATCTAATTAAACTTGGTATAGATATTTATTACTTTAAATATCATGAAATTTTACATCGAATTAATAACGGCGAAAGTAAACAAATTGCACATGATTTATTTAATGATGAGAATAAAGCATTAATTGAACCTATGCCAGGAATTATCACTTTTTTAGCTTTAATAAAGGGAAAATTAAAAGGTTACACTGATTATTTTGTTAACATTTTGATTGAAGATTATAAACACAAAGCAGGTGAACCACTTGTTAAAATTGATGAATCTTCATTAAGTATTACACTTTTAAAACTTTCCGAATATTTTGAAAAGAATCCTGCAAAGATCGGAATTGTTACATCTTCTATATATTATGAAGCAAATATTGTACTTAATGAAGTATTTTCGGTAATTAGGACAAAATTAGAACATTATCAAATTCCTGATGATTTAAAAGAGGACTTGGGAAAATTTTTCGAAGATTACAAATTAGTTTACAACACTATAGTAACTGCTAGTGATAGTAACGAAATACGATTAAAACCACATCGTGATTTGTATAGCATTGCATTACAAAATTTACACGTTCAAAAAGAAGAATTTATAAATGTAATTGGTATTGAAGATAGTGAAAGCGGTACTTTCGCAATTCGTAGCGCAGGAATTGGTTGCTCTGTCGCAGTTCCTTTTGCTCAAACATCCTCTCACAATTTTGAGGCTGCTTCAATAATCGCCAAAGGCGGAATACCTGAGTTAATTATAAACAACAAACTACTTTTATTATAGAGGATAAAATGGAAAGAGTTTTTCACGTGATTTCTAATACACATTGGGATAGAGAATGGCGTTACCCCTTTCAAAGGAATAGACAAATGCTTGTTGATATGATAGATAAAGTTCTTGAAATTTTAGAAACTGAACCTAAATACAAAGCATTCCATTTAGATAGCCAAACAATAGTGCTTAAAGATTATTTAGAAATCAGACCTCATAAAGAAGAATTAATAAAAAAGCTAATAATTGAGAAAAGACTTTTGGTTGGTCCTTGGTATATTTTACCTGAAGAATTTCAAGTAGGCGGAGAAAATTTAATACGAAATCTGCTTCTAGGTCATAAGATTGCAAAGAAATATGGAAGAGTTTCAAAAGTTGGTTATTCCCCTTTTTCATGGGGTCAGATATCTCAACTACCTCAGCTTTATGCAGGATTTAATATAAATCTAATTATGTTTTATCGCGGAGTTAACTCAATAGATAGTCCAAAAGCTGAATTTATGTGGATTGGTGCAGACGGTACAAAAGCAATTTCGTCAAGATTTTCAACAATGCCAAGATATAATTTTTATTTCTATATTTACCGTCCTGTAGTCCATAACGAATTCTTTGCAGATGTTGAACATCCTTGGAAACGTGGCTTAAATTTTCATTTTGCTGATGAAGTGATGCATGATGAGGATTATTTTATCCCCTCCCCCGCTGATGAATATTATCCTGAAAACATTAACAAGCAAGTTCAATCTATAATAGAAAATCAAGTTGATGATTTTACTACTCCTAATGTTATTTGGATGGAAGGACATGATTCAAGCGGACCTAACGTTAAAACCGTAAAAATTATTGAAGATATAAATAAAATTAGACCGGAATTAAACGTTATTCATAGTACTCTGGAAGATTATTCAGAAGCTCTTTTTTCTTCAGTAGATAAAGACGGATTAAAAATTGTAAACGGAGAAAGAAGAAGCGCGCAATACGATTTAAGAAGCGGAAATATGTACGGATACACAACAAGTGCACGAATGTATTTAAAACAAATGAACTTTGAAGCAGAAAGAAGACTTCAATTTTATGCCGAACCCTTTAATGTGTTTTCAAGTATTTTGGGAAGAGATATAAAAGATAACTATATTGATATTGCATGGGAATTAATTATTCAAAATTCGGCTCATGATTCTATCGGTGGATGTAGTTTAGATTCAATACATGATGATATGATGTTGCGATATAAAAATGCAATAGAAATATCTAAAGGGGTTTTTGAAAGATCATTAAAGTATCTAATTCAAAAATTAGATACTTCAGTTTTTTATACAAGTGAATTTACTAAAAATCAAAAAATATTTGATGTAAATATTGCAATAGTAAATCCGACCAATAGTTGTAGAAATGAAATAGTAAAAGTGTGGTTAGATATTCCCAAAATTTATGATTTGAAATCCCCTAAATTCTTAGATATTGATGGTAATATTATTGATTTTGTACCGATAAAAAAATATTCAACTCAACCGGTTCTGGAGCAGATGATTGATAGACCAATGTATTTAGAGATGAATACTTACGAGGGTTATATTGAAACAAAAAATATTAAACCTTTCAGTTTACAAACATTAAAACTTGTTGATACTGATACTACATTTTTAGCAGATGATATTGTGAATGAAAACAAACTTGAAAACGAAAATTTAAGAGTAGTTGTAAACAAGAACGGGACATTTAATCTTATAAACAAAGTAGATAATTTAGAATTTAATAATATTGGCTATTTTTATGATGAAGGAGAAGAAGGTCATGCCTGGACTAATGTTCCATTCGCACCATACTTTAATACATTAAATTCCACACCCAATATTGAGATAGTTGAAAACAACCAATTAAGCGGAAAAATTAGAATAATACATACTTTGTTAATACCGAAAGATTATTCTAACCGTAAAGATAACAATTGTGATACCGAATTAATTATCGAACTAATTCTTCATTTGGTAAAAAATTCCGATAGACTAGATCTATTAGTTAATGTAAATAATAAATCCGAAAGTCATAGATTAAGAATGATGTTTCCTACAAATTTACAAGATGCAAAATACTCATATGGCGAAGGACAATTTGATGTTGTGAAAAGAAGTTTGGAAAGACCTGATACAAAAGACTGGGTTGAACAACCAATGTATGATTATCCGATGCATAATTTTGTGGACGTAATTGATGCTTCATTGGGACTTGCGGTATTTGTTGACGGATTGAAAGAATATGAAGTATTAAATGATAATTTTAAAACTATTGCAATTACGTTATTCAGAGCATTTAGATACATAATTCAACCTAGTTCAAAACAAGATTATACATTTGAAAAAGGCGCTCAATGTTTAGGGATACACAATTATCGGTTGTCGTTATACCCTCACAAAGGTAATTGGGATACTGCAGATGTTTATAATAAGGCAATTTGTTTTAATAATCCCCTAGCACTTGTTCAGTTTAGTGATACAAAAAACGGTATTTATAACAATATAAGCTTTATGGAAATAGAGAATAAATCTATTCAGTTTAGTACATTTAAGAAATGCGAAAATGAAGAAAATGAGTTTATATTGCGAGTATACAATCCTACAGAAAACGAAGTTACATCAAAAATTAGATTCGAACATCTTCTTTCAAAAGTTACAAGTGCTACTTTAGAGGAAATTGAATTGAATGAGATGAATATTTTGGATCATAATGAGTTTGAAATTATAATCGGTAATAAAAAAATTAATACGTATAAATTAAAGTTTTAGTAAATATAGGGGAACAGAAATGATTAAGAATAAGTATGGATATTTTTCGGAAGATAACAGAGAATTTATAATTACGGATCCAAGAACTCCACGACCTTGGTTCAATTATATGTGGAATGAACATTACGGTGGTTTAGTGTCACACACCGGCGGTGGATTCAGTTACTTAGATACACCAAGAGATAACAGATTAACCAGAATGCGCTATAATTGTTTACCTTGGGATAGACCCGGACGTTATGTTATCGTTAAAGATGTTGCAACCGGCAAATTTTGGTCTTTAAGCTGGGCACCGACAATTGATTTAAAATACGATAGCTATGAATGCCGACACGGACAAGGTTATACTAAAATAACAACCGAAATTAACGGAGTAAGGGGTGAATTAACCTATTTTGTAGCTCAAGATAGCAATGCTGAAATTTGGAGAGTTAAACTAACCGATTTAACCGGAAAAGATAGAGAACTTGAGACTTATTCCTTTACAGAACTAATGATGGGTAATGCATTAAATGATATTATTAATCAACCAAACGATAAACATTTTACTGATATTACTTTTGACAAAGAGCTTAACGGATTAATTGCAACTAGAAGATACTGGGTTTTAAATAAAAAAGTTTCGGTTGCCCAGCCAAATATTGCTTGGGGATATAATATACTTTTTGCGAATACAAACCCGGTTACGGGTTTTGACGGAAGTTTGGATAGTTTTATTGGTAAGTGGCGTTCTGAAGCTAATCCTATTAATATCGAAACAGGAATTATGACAAACACTGAAATAACCGCAGGTGATCCTGTTGCAGCACTCCAATCGAAGTATATATTAGTTGCTAATGGTACTGTAGATTTCGCTACTGTTATGACTGTAATAAAGAAAGATGAGAATATAAACGAATATATTAATAAATTTAGACTAAATGACTTAACAGAACTTGATAATAAATTTAATTTATTAGTAACCAGTTGGACAAATTATCTTGATCATGTTAAATGTGATACTCCTGATGAAAAGTTTAATATTATGTTAAATGTTTGGAATCAATCTCAAGCAGCCGTTACATTTGATATGGCTCGTAACTCCGGTTATTATCACGGAGGTTTGTTATTTGGAACGGGTATGAGAGATCAATTCCAAGATATTCTCGGAATGGTAATTGTTAATCCGGAACGAGTTAGAGTTAGATTGTTAAATGCACTTCGTTTTCAGTTTAAAGACGGTTCTACCCTACATAATTATTTTAAACTTACAGATTGGGGCGAAAAGACAAACCACTCTGATACACCTTTGTGGGTACCTTTTGGATTAATCGAATACTTAAATGAAACGGGTGATTTATCTATTTTGGATGAAGTCGTAAAGTTCTACGATGAAGGAGAAGCTACTGTTTACGAACATCTTAAACGTGCTATTAACTTTGCACTTTCTGCAACAACAGAACGCGGATTACCTAAAATTATGAACGGTGATTGGAACGATACATTAGACCATGTCGGACCACAAGGGAAAGGCGAAACCGTATGGGGAGCTTTTTTCTTAGCTTATGTTATCAAAAAAACTTTTGAATTATTAGAAATCAAACAAGATTTTGATACTCTAAATAAATGGAAAAATGCTTATTCAAAACTCGGAGAAATTACTAATCAATATTGCTGGGATGAAGAATGGTATATTCGTGCCTTTAGAGATAACGGTGAACCTTTAGGTATAAAAGCACATAAACAAGGCAAAATATTTATAAACTCTCAAACATGGTCTGTTATCTCCGGATTAGCAAATAAAGAAAGAGCAGATTCTGCTTTAAATTCTTGTAAAAAACATTTACTAACTCCATATGGTATGCAAATATGCTGGCCCGCATACAGAGAAGTTGAGGATAATGTTGGTTTAATTAGCAGATGTGTCCCCGGGAAAAAAGAAAATGGTGCGGTCTTCAACCATGCTTCCTCATGGTTCGTATTAGCATCCATAATAAACGGAGATGCAGAAAGTGCATATGATGTTTATTCACGTATGTTACCAATTAATTCTTCAAAAGATATAGACAGATATGAGACAGAACCTTATGTATTTTCGGAATATGTAACAAGTCCGGAACACCCTACTGAAAATCAAGCAAGCCATTCTTGGTTAACCGGAACTGCAGTCTGGATGTACAGAATTGGTCTTGATTATATACTAGGTTTGCAAACCTCTTTAAAGGGGATATTAATTCAACCGAACATACCGGCAAATTGGGATAAATACACGGTAAAACGTATATTTAGGAATAAAACTATTAACTTAACTGTATTAAATCCTAATAAAGTAAATAGTGGTATTAAAGAAATTTATATTAATGATAAGTTAACTGATAATTCTTTTATTGAGGTTGATAAATTTTCAGATAATACAATAAATATCAAGGTAATTTTAGGTTAAAATGACAAACTCATTAAAAGTTGGATTAGTACAATACTCGCCTGCCTGGGAAGACCCGGCAGGCAGTATTAAAATAATTGAGCAATTATTGTCTAATAATGCTAATAATGATTACAATTTATTGATCTTCCCTGAGTTAACATTAACCGGATTTACCTTTAACTCAGCCCGGCTTGCCGAAGATATAGACGGGATATCAACCAAGTACTTTATAAAACTTGCCCAGAAATTAAACTCGGATATATTAGCGGGAGTTATCGAGTCGGATGAGGAAAGTTATTATAATTGTTTAATTCATATCGACAAAAAAGGACTTATTATAGCGAGATACAGAAAAATTCATCCTTTTAGTTTCGCAGGTGAAAACAAATATTATACTTCTTCGAATGAACCTATAATCACCAAAATTAACGATATAAAAATTGGATTATCTATTTGTTACGATTTAAGGTTTCCTGAATTATATAGGTTTTATGCCAAAGAAAAAGTAGATATATTAGTTAACATTGCAAATTGGCCTAATAAACGAATTGAACATTGGAAGCTATTAACAAAAGCTCGTGCACTTGAAAACTTATCCTACTTTATTGGAACAAATAGAGTGGGGGTTGATCCGAGTAACGAATATTCAGGATGTAGCACAATTGTTAACCCGTTAGGAGAACCAATAACTGAATATTCAAACAAACAAGAAATTATCTCTGCGCAAATTGATCTTAAACTGTTAAATACTACAAGATCTCAATTTACTTTTTTAAATGACATTAAATTGATTTAGTTCAATTAAATTAATTGTAGAAATAATTTTCTATTTTATAATATAAAAATTTTCACTATTTTGCAAGCTCGCAGGATATTTATTTATATTATGATTGGGATTATTTATGGAAATATTAAGATTTAATGTAAAGCATTTCTTCATCTCATTACTCACCTTCTTACTGATATTTAATTGCACATTTGCTCAACAAAAAAACGTACTGAACGGATTAGACCCATCTAAGAAAATTACTCAGTATATACTGGATATTTGGCAAACAGACGAAGGACTACCACAGAATTCGATTCAGTCAATTATCCAAACAAAAGACGGTTATATTTGGGCTGCAACACAAGAAGGAATAGTTAGATTTGACGGAATACAATTTACTATATTTGATGTTAGGAACACTCCGGAAATAAAAAACAATTACATAAATTATCTTTTTGAAGATAGCAAAGGATATTTGTGGATTTGTACTAACGGCGGAGGAGTTACAAAATATTATAACGGAATATTTGAGGCGTTGAATACAGAAAAAGGATTTGCGAGTGATTTTATTAACAGCATGACTGAAGATAAAAACGGAATCCTTTGGTTTGCAAGTCAACAAGGGTTAGTGAAATATGATGGAAAATCTAGTAAACTTATAACAACTTCTAACGGACTTCCTACAAATATCCTAACAAATATTAAAACTGCAAGAAACGGCGATTTGTTGATTTGTTCGGACGGAGGCGGTTTTATAATTTACAATGGTTCTTCATTTAGAGTTTACAATCAGCAACAAGGTCTTTTAGCTAATAGTATTCAAAACTGCTTGGAAGATAGCAGAGGTAACATATGGTTAGCATCTATTGCCGGTTTAAGCAGAATATTCAACGGAGAAATTTTTAACTATACTGAAGCCGATGGTGTACCGGGTGGTGGATTGTCAACTATATACGAGGATAGTAAAAATACTTTATGGTTAGGCGCAACTGTCGGCGGATTGGTTAGATTTAGAGGCGGAAACTATGAAATATTTGACGCAAAAAAAGGCTTAAGCAATAATTCAATTTTTTCTTTATTTGAAGATAGAGAAGGAAGTTTATGGATTGGCACAAACGGTAACGGTATAAACAGATTAAAAAACGGTAAATTCGTTTGTTATACTGTTATGGAAGGTTTGAATAGTAATTTTGTATGGTCGGTTTCCGAGGATAATAGCGGAAATATTTGGGTTAGTACAAACGATAAAGGATTAAATAAAATTTCAAACGGTGCAGTAACTTTATCACTTACAGATAAAGACGGTTTGCCTTCAAATAATGTTAGATGTGTACTAGCCGATTCAAGAGGAGATGTTTGGGTTGGGACTAGCGGAGGCGGTTTGATGATTTACTCTCAAGGTAAATTACGAAGATTTGAACATGACTCAGAGTTAGGCAATGAGTTTATGAGAGTTTTATATGAAGATTCAAGGGGGAATATTTGGATCGGCACAAACGGAGGTGGTACTTCAGTTTTTTATGCCGATAAAACTTTCAAACGATTTATTGAGGCTGACGGATTGACTAACGGATTTCCTAAAGTAATTTTTGAGGATAGCAAAAAACAAATTTGGATTGGGACAAATGCCGGCGTATATATTTTTAATGGATCTTCTTTTAAACATATAAATAAGAATAGTGGATTATCCGGTGATTTAGTTCGATCAATTCATGAAGATAACGAAGGTACTATTTGGATCGGAACGAGCGGTGACGGAATAACAAGAATTAAAAATAATAAATTCAGCGCAATTACTACAAAGACAGGTTTGATTGACGATTTGATTTTTGTGATTTTAGAAGACAATCAAGGGTATTTTTGGTTTAGTTGTAATAAAGGAATTTTCAAAGCTTCAAAATCCGAATTGAATAAAGTCGCTGACGGAAAACTTGATAAAGTAAATGCAATTCCATACGGTAAATCTGACGGAATGAAGAGTACGGAATGCAACGGTGGTTCACAACCATCAGGATTAAGAGCCAGAAACGGTATGTTATGGTTTCCCACAATGGCAGGTTTTGTTACTATTAATCCGGATAATTTACAAAAAAATCAATACGTTCCTCCGGTTGTTATTGAAGGGATTATTGTAGATGACGTTTGGTACAATTCTTATAGCGAAATTGATATTGATGCCGGAAAATCTCGCTTCGAATTTCATTTTGCAGGATTAAGCTATCTATATCCCAAAAGCGTAAAATTTAAATATATGCTTGAAGGTGTAGACGATGATTGGGTAGATGCAGGCAATAGAAGAGTTGCATATTATACAAATATTTCTCCCGGTAATCATACTTTTAGAGTTATTGCATGTAATAACGACGGTATTTGGAATGAAACAGGTGCAACATTAGAATTTTATTTCTCCCCGTATTTTTATCAAACATGGTGGTTTTATACTTTAGTAATAATTTCAATCGGTTATGCAGGTTATCGAATTTATGATAATAGAATGAAAAGTATGAAACTAAGAGAAGAAGAACTTAAAAAACAATTTGAGTTTGAGCAAGAAAGCAAGAAACAATTAGAACTTAAAGAACAACAGTTGTTAGTTGAGATGGAAAAATCTAAACAAGCTTTCGAAGTTTTAGATAAGGAGAAAAAATACTTATCTGATAGTGCTGCAATCATGCTTCAGGCAATTAATAAGTTTTCTAACGGAGATTTAACTATAAATATTGATTCGGATCAAGATGACGATATTGCCCGACTTTTTACCGGTTTTTCGGCTGCGGTTGGTAATGTAAGAGAAATGTTTGAAAAAGTTTTAGAAGTTATTATTCATACAACACAATCTACAGAAAGAATCAGAGAGCAAACTGAACAAGTTGCAGCCGGAACACAAGAACAATCAGCACAAGCTACTGAAGTTGTTGCTGCAGTTGAGGAAATGACCGTTAGCGTACAAGAAACCACACGTAATATTCGTTTTGCTGCAGAAGGCGGAAAAATTGATCATGAAACAATTAATGGCATGAATACAATTGCTAATATAGTGATTAATTCAGCAGAATTAATTAAAAAACTTGGTGAAAGTAGTAACCAAATCGGTGAAATTGTTCAAGTTATTAATGATATTGCAGACCAAACAAACTTATTGGCGTTAAACGCTGCAATTGAAGCCGCCAGAGCAGGAGAACAAGGAAGAGGTTTTGCAGTAGTTGCAGATGAAGTGAGGAAATTGAGTGAAAGAACGGCAAACGCCACTAAAGAAATTGCAACGAAAATCAAGTTAATTCAAAATGATACTAGCAATGCCGTAAAAGCCATTAAATCGGGTACTGAAGAAGTTGAAAAAGGGAAACAACTTGCAGTTAAAGCAGACGAATCACTCGAAAAGATTATCGAGGGTGCACAAAACATAACTTCTATAATTGAAGATGTTGTTAATGCTAGTGAAATGCAGGCTGCTGCGAGTGTTGAAATAGGTAAAAATATTGAAGCGATTAGCAGTGTTACTTCCGATACGGCTAAATCAGTTCAAGAAATTGTTTACTCAATTGAAGATTTGCGATTATTAACAAATAATCTTCAAGAGTTATCTTCTCAATTCAAAGTGAATGATGAAGATACTGAAGAAAATATTCACGAAATGAGTTTAATTAGAAGAAATTAGAAAAAAAGCCCTGAAAAGGGCTTTTTTTTATTTGCAAAATACTTTTTCCAAATCAGCAGCCCTTTCAAAACCAAGACTTTTAGCCTTTCTTAAATCGCTGCATCCTCCTGCAAAGTCTAATAGACTAAATTTACTAAGTGCCCTTTCAAAAAATCCTTCGGCAAAAATCGGTGTATTATTTAGAACTCTATTATAATCTTGTATAGCTTTATCATATTGTTTTAAATTATCGTAAGTAATTCCGCGATAAAAATAAGTTAAAATATCGTCTTTATCTTGCTTTAGAACATAGTTAAAATCATCAAGAGCTTCTTTATATTTGCCTAATTTACCGTAGGAATGGGCTCGGTTAGAGTATGCTAGTAAATTTGCATTATCATAGCTAAGATATAGCGTAAAATCTTTAACCGCACCGAAATAATCACCGCTATATAGTTTTGAATTTCCCCTATTAAATATAGCCGGATAATAAGTAGAGTCTATTGCTAATGTTGTGTCATAATCGGCAATTGATAAAAAATACTCCCCTAGTTCAAAATAAGCGATTCCTCTATTATAATAGGCATCGGGATCTGTTTTTATTTTATCTAAATATTTGGAATACTCCTTTACAGAGCCCCACAAATCCTTTTTATCAAACTTATTATAAGCCTTTGAAAAATGAATATAATAATCTTCCTTCTGAGCAAAAATTAAATTTGATAATAAAATTAATATAATAAAAAATCTATTATTCATTACCTATTCTCGAAATATTTATTAAGTTTAATCAATAAGTTAATTATTTTCGTAATTGAAAAGAAAAATAAAATTTCGATACCGCCTATTATAAATATTAAATTCCATTTAGTTTTAGTATCAAAATCTTTTAATGCAAGAATAAAATCAATTATATAAATTAGTATAAAAAAACTTAATACCCTAACAGTTCCGCTGAATGTAATTGGTATGGTAAACTTATTCTTTTGCATAAATCCTCTTTATTCAATAGTTAAATTTAATTCACCGTTAAATTTCCCAAATGACCATTTTATTAAAATAGCCCCTTCTTTAATAACTTTTATTTTGTTTTCTGCTATAATACAAAATTCCTTATCGTATTCAAAATTTAGTAATTCTGAATTTAAATTTGATTTAAAACCCAGAATATCGATAACTTCGATCTTTAACTCAACATTTTCATTTAAACGCAATGTATTTTTATCACAATACACTTTTATCGAACTAAACAACTCGGGGTTAATAACGTCTGAACATAGGAAAAGTGCATTATTTACAGCCCTTTCTCCCGTAAAATCAGTCGGTTTATTCACCGTGCTATCTCGCAATACCATTGTAGTGGAACCACCACCGTCAAAGTTTAATGCCTCGTAACACCCCAATCCTTTCATATATAACGATAATTCGGGTAAAGTTAATCCAACACTGTTTTTACTGTCTCTTCCGTCAACGGCAACAATATAAAGTGTTTGTTGTTCTTGATCAAATCCGATAGCCGTTCTCGGATTTTTACTAAAAAAACCTTTATTATCTATACCTTCTCTGCCGGCAAACTCTTTTATTGTCTCACCTTGTACTAATATTTTTGGCAAACCCCCAATCATCTGTTTAACATTCTCAATACTGGGGTTTGTACCCAAAAATACTTTTATTGTATCATTTAGTTTTAATGGTTCCTTTTCTATTACTTCTTTTGGTAATATTGCTAAACATCTATCAGAGAAAAGAAATTTTGGAGTTTGTTTATCGAATACACTTTTAATTATAAATTTTGTAGGCTTATTCAGTTTAAGACTTTCCGCCGGTTTTAGTAAAACAGCAACTTCCTTATCCCTAATTTTAGTTTCTAAATTATAAAAACGATTGAATAATTTAACATCCCCTTCAGAATGATTTAATGTATTGATTTTTATTTTTTTATCGCCTATTTCTAAATATCCGCTAAATTTTATTGTATCAATATAAAGTTTTTTTTCAGACGTAATTGCAAATAAGCTTCTACCGATGTTAACGCCTTTGGCGAACTCCCCATTAATAATCATACTGTTTTCAAACTGATATGGTGAACCACCGAAAAAATCGGCATTAACACCCGCAAAAACAAATGCTTTTTTGGTTAATTCTCTGCTCATCTCATTAACGGTAGCACCTTTATTCCCGATTCTTTCATTTGCTATGGTAAGATTAACATTATTATTATCTTTTAAATCAGCTTTAAGAATATAAATATTGTTAGGTTCTTCGGTTTTAAGGTGATAATAAACTATACCGTTTCCTATGGTTTTTACGGCAACTGTATCAATAGCCAATAAATTAACTGCAAATAATAATAAAATTAAAAGCAATTCTATTTTTTTCATCAGTTTTCCAAATATTGTCTTATTATATCTGCCCATGTTTTATAAGCTAAATTAGTAAGGTGTAATCCGTCTTCTGTAAATTCTTCTTTTAATTGAGTATCTTCGTCAGTAAAACAAAAAAATGAATTTATAAAATTAAAATTATATGTGTAACTTAGTGAGAGTATTGTAACATTTAAACGCAGTATAGTCTCAATCGGTCTAGGAGAGTTTTCCCTTGTCGGGAAAATTGAATGAACAAATATTTTCGAATTTGGAGTTTTTTCATGTAATAAAGTTACAATCTTAACTATGTTTGCCCCTATTTCTTTAATGCTTCTTTTTCTTGCCAAATCATTTGTTCCGATACACAAAAATATTTTATCATAAGATATGCTAAAATCTATAGAGCCTATTAAACTTAAAGTTTCTATTGTACTATCCCCGGAAACGCCTTTATTATCAATATCATATTCCGGTAAAAAGCTTTTTACATTAAACCCTTCGGTTATCGAATCACCCAAAAACAAATATTTCATTCTATTCACCTATTAACGCATTATAGATAATTTTAGATATTTCCGCTCCAATGTTTTGTGAAACATCATTAGATTCGACTTGCTTAGATAAATAAATTAATATATAATCTCTTCCGGTTTCAGGATAAACAATGGCACAATCGTGTACAACTCTATCAATTGTTCCGGTTTTATGTGCTACTTTCACACTCTTTGGTAAACCTTCAGGAATAATTTCATTATGATTTTGTTTTTTTAGTATGTCAATCATAATATCACAGCTTTGTTTAGAAGCAATTTTATTAAAATAAATAGCCTCGTATATTTTTAACATGTCAAATGCCGAAGTAACGTTGTTTAGACCTAACTCAAAGGCTTTTGAATCCTCAACACCTCTTAGTACTTGAATATTGTTTGCACCGATCTTTCTCATTAATTCCGTAACTTTTTTTGCATCTACTTTTTCAATTAATATATTAGTTGCTAAGTTACTACTATTAATTATCATGTCCACAGTTAAATCATAAATTGTGGCATTTTTTCCAATTAAATTATAAAACTTTTCTCCCGAGTCTCTTCCTAAATCCATACTATATAAAGAACCGTCTACAATACTTTTGAATTCGTTTTTTACAAGAATAGAATCGCCTAAGTTAAGTTTTCCTTCGTCAACTTGTTTCATTAATTCTGCCATAACAGGAGTTTTCATTGTACTTGCAGCGTGGAAGATTTCTTTTTCGTTAATTAATATTTGATTTTCCGAATTATTTAATTCCATAAACGCAACTGCAAAAACTCCCTTTTGCGTACTCAAGTACTCCTCAATCTGCTTTTTCACTAATTCGTTATCCATAGCATCTAATCTCAAATAATTAATAAATATTATCAATATTGCAAAAATTAATCTAATCATTTTTTACCTTTTTCGAATAATTTAACCCAATCGTTTTTCTTTAAATTGTCAATAATTTTTGATTCAATAAATTCAGGATTTTTATTATTATGATGTAACATTTTTGAAAAATCTTCACTTTTTATAATTTCGCAAGAACATACTTTCGCCAAATCTGTAATTCCTGTATCTGAAGAAATTACTGTAAGTAGTTTTGTGTTTTTTGCTCTCTCTATTTCAGTCCTAATTATATCGTCTGCCGTCAAACTACCGGAATACTCAATTCGTATTTTATTAGTTCTGATTGTATCTTTTCTATGTCCGTCAAAAACTATCGTGCAATTAATATTTTTACCCATAAAATAGCTATCTAACCTTAATGCTAGTGATAGTCTATTATCCGAATCGTTATTTTTTGAGAGAGTCGGGATTTTATGTAATAAATTATTCCCGTCAATTAAAAAACGTTTTTTCATTATTACCTTAATCCGCTATAAATACCCTTTGACTTTGTAACTTTAATATCCCGTAGTTGAGGAGCTTTCATCCTAATTTCAAAATTAAATCCCCTATATCTACCAATCGGTATCCATGAAAAATTCATTTCCCAGCAATGTAAATCTCTATTTATCGTAATTTGAGGAGCAGTTATTTCTTTTTCAATAAAATCGTAATTACCGTTAATTGTAAGTTTCCATTTTTCGGAAATACTCAAACTGCTTCTCATCGTCATCCCAAAAGATTTATATATATTATCTTGATCTCTTTTATTAATATTATAACTTAAGGATAATCCTAATGTCCATGGAATCGTGAAATCAGCAGGTTGTTCATTATATAAAGCAATATAATCAGACTGTTTCATGAATACTTCTTCTTCCTCTTCTTCTTTGCTTTCTTTATCTCTTTTAACTTCTTTTTTACCAAAAATTTTCTCTGGGGTTAAATCTGTACCTAATGAGATACTAAAATTAGTTAATCTCATAAATCCTTCCCCTTCATTTAGTAAAAACTTATTTATCGGTCGTCCGTTAATATACTTGTAAAAAGTATAATTCATATTTCCCGAAAAACTAAAATATTCTCCTATTTGTGTCCTATAATATAAATTTAGGTCAGATAGTTTTAAAGAATCGGCAGCAAAATTATAGGATAATCCGGCGTTTAGATTTAGCAGAGTAATTTTTTGAGCTTGGGAAGTTGTATCGGTCATATCCTTCAAAGTTTTTAATTCAAAAATATTTCCGATCGATAAGCTAATCGCTTGTCGTTCCGAACTACCGCTACCCCCAAAAACTTCATTATTAAATTTATCATACCTTATTATTCTACCGGTACTATCAATAACCGAACCATAATATCCCCAAAAATCTGTTGAAAAATCAGGTGCATAGTTATAAGATAAATTAGGCGTAACAGTATGCCTAAAAGCATCAATACCTAAACCGTTAATAGGAAGCATTCCGTAAATTTTAGTAGATGCTGCAAGACTAAAATCAAAAGAACGTACAAAATTTATTTCGTTTACGTCATTAGTAACAATTTTATTATTTACTAATTCCTGATTAATTCTTTTATTGTACCATTTTTCGGTATAATTTATACTTGGGGAAATGTTAAAATATCCTAATTTTGGTGAGGCGCTTATTCTTAAATTATGCTCAATACCGCCCCTTATATTTAATACTCCGTTTAATTTATTCCTTCTGTTCAAAAAACGCCCGTCATATTGATAACCTATATACTCATACCATTTTAAGTCTCTTTCATCTGCATCGTCAGCTCTAAAAGGATAAACGAAATTTTTATTAAAACTTAAGTTTGGTAAAACTTCGTTAATATTTCCGGTACTTAAATATTGAGTTCTTGAATAGTTCAAAGTTAAACTGTTTCCGCTTTCTTCCCAACGTTTATTAAATGTTGCATTTGAAATTATTTGTTGATTTAATAAATCATCCGTATTAAAACTATTATTTTGATAATATGTTGAAGAAAGGAATTGCATATTTACATTTAATGACATCGTAGGGTCTAAAGTTTGCTGATGATATAAAAATAAATTCCAATCTTGGCGTTCTTCTCTATCAGGGTCATTTTCTTCGCCTACATGAATTTTACTAAATCCGCCCGAAATCATTCCGTTATAATTATATCTTTTTGAGTATCTTCCCCTTCCTTTTAATCCGTACCCCCCTCTTGTATAATAATCACCCGTTAAAGCCAAATCCGTATAATCGCTAATTGCCCAAAAATACCCAAAATTTCTAAAAAATTGCCCCTTATCTGCCGTTGTTCCGTATGCGGGGATAATTATTCCGCTTCTTCTTCCGCTTTCGCTCGGAAATACGGCAAAAGGAATAGGTATTGGTAACGGAACGCCCGCTATATACATAAATATCCATTTTGCAACTATTTTATCTTTATGGATTACTTTCATTTGTTGAGCTGTGAAATG
The DNA here is from genome assembly GCA_023447335.1 of Bacteroidota bacterium. Taxonomy (GTDB): domain Bacteria; phylum Bacteroidota; class Ignavibacteria; order Ignavibacteriales; family Melioribacteraceae; genus JAEXOD01. Next base: position 8,544 of record JAEXOD010000010.1, on the reverse strand, counting down.
TGTATGCGGAGTATCACTATCACAAGTAGTATAAATCCCGTCTTCAATAAAAAAAGTGTGTTCGTCAACCTTTTTTACTTTATCTCCTTCGTACCTAACATCGGGCATCCTATTTTTTGCATGAGATATGAAACCCCGTTTGGTCTTAAAATTATACTTCAATCTTTTCCCTTCGTAGGTTTCTCCTCCGTCTTTTAGTATCGGTGTTTCCACCAATTCATTTTTCCCTTTGGTTGTATCTATTCGCCCTTCGGCTATTACATCATTATTTTCAAAATTTACGTTAATATAACCGCTTTTTAGTTCGCTTTGTTTATAGTTTATTTCTCCGTTGCCATACAAATACATTAACTTTTTTGAAACATCAAAAGTCAATGAATCGGATGCGGTTGCAATTACAACTGCATCCGGGCTGTTATCATCTAAAGTATCAACAACTGATACGGAATCAATTCTAACCGAATCAACTTTTACAGAATCAATATATAAATTTGCTCCGTTCACGTTAGAATACAAGAAAAGAACAAAGAGAAAAATTATTTTTACGCTTATAACTTTCATTCTTAAAAACATATTATAAACGGTAATAAACCAAAGCCGAAGCTCCTATTATTCCCGCATTATTTTTAAACATGGCAGGAATGATTTTTATTTTTCCCTTTTTAGGAATTAATATTCGTTCGTTGACCGTGTGTAAAATTTCATCAAACAATAAATTTCCAAAGCCTGAAACGCCTCCTCCTATAATAACATTACCTATATCCAATATATTTATTGCCGATACCAATCCGTACCCTACATATCTCCCTAATTGTTTAATATAATCAATTGCAAAAAAATCACCTTGTTCTGCCGCTTGATGAATTGCATAAGGAGTAAGTTTATGTAAGTCGTTTTCAATAAATTTATAAATCAAACTTTGTGGATGCTTTTCTAATTCAGGTTTAACCCAATTCATAAAATAATTATTACCTGTATATGCTTCAACACAACCGATTGAACCACAATTACATCTATTCCCGTTATAATCTATCGTTACATGACCAAGTTCACCGGCAGCCCCCGTATCACCTCTAAATATTTTTTTATCAAAAATAATTCCTCCACCTAAACCGGTACCGAGAGTAATCATTATAAAACTACTTAGTTTCTTTCCTGCTCCGAAAATTAATTCTCCTATTGCCGCTGCATTTGCATCATTTTCTACAAATACTTCAGTTTTAAGTTTTTTCTTTAAAATACTTCCTAAAGCAACACTTCCCCAATCAGTAAAATTAGGCGGATTTTCAACAATCCCCTTTTTGACCGTTACACTTCCGGGAGCACCAATTCCTATTCCTATAACATCTCTTTTTTCACATTCTAATAATCTATCAATTCCGTGTTCTATCTGTTTAATTACCGCTTTAGGTCCGTTATTTGCTTTACTTTCAACAGAAACCTGATTTACAATTTCACCGGATTTTGTTACCAATCCAATTTTTATGTTCGTTCCGCCTAAATCAACTCCTATTGCAAGCGATCCTTTCTTTCCCATATAACAACCTTTTATTAATTAAATTGATAACTGACTACAGTAATTTCATTTGGGTATTTAAAATCCCCTATCGGTGTACCTATTGTAGGTCTTACAACCAATTTTATTTTACTTGCATCTTTGTTTTTTCCGCCTAACGCCAATACAAGATTTACCATTTTATCCAACCCTTTATCTTTAAAAAATTTCTTTAGATCCAATCCTACCGTTATTGGTATTATTTTGTTTTCTCCTTTACTCGGCACATATACCGGTTCATTTATATTTCCGCTTATAGTTTCAACATCGTCTATAAAAAGTTTAAACGGAAAAGATTTTAACGTAATGCTATTATCGCTTACTCCTCCGCCAGCTCCTTCACTCGGATTTTTAGCTTCGATATTAATTACAAATGATAAAGGGAATTCTCCTTGTGTTAAGGATGAAGTAAGTTTTAACACGTCCATCGGGTTAAAATCAGATAATTTGCTTTTTCCGCTAACGTTAATATTGGCTACCGTTACGTTATCAACATTTCCCAATTTAAATTTAAGTCGGGTAATATTTTGATATGTTTGAACAATATTACAAGCAGTTAATAATACTAAAACAGGTATAACAAATATTAATATTTTTTTCATATCACTTTTTGTTCCTCAATTGTAGCAATAATTTTTTGAGCTACTTTTAATGCTTTTAATCCGTCTAAACCGCTTACTACCGGTTTGGTTTTATTTAATACCGAGTTTACAAATAATTCAATTTCATATTTTAAAGCATTTACTTCTAACTGTTCAGGTTGTTCGTAAACAACAAATTTCTTTTTATCACCTATTCCAATCTCCCCGAAAGAAATAAAATTGTTTTCGGGAATATTTTCTTTATTCATTAACCTATAAATTTCCGAAACTCCGCTGTTAAAGTCCAAAGTTATATATGCGTCTTTTTGGAACATACGCATTTTACGCATTCTTTTTTGCGAAATTCTGCTTGCCGTTACGTTTGCAACCGCTCCGTTTTCAAATTCAATTCTTGCGTTTGCAATATCTATAGTATCCGAAACTACGGCTATTCCGCTTGCATGAACTTCTTTTACTTCACTTTTTACCAAACTTAATATAATGTCTATGTCGTGAATCATCAAATCCAACACTACCGCAACATCAGTTCCGCGTGGGTTAAATTGTGCCAATCTATCAGACTGAATAAATTTTGGGTCTAAGTTATATTTATCCAAAGATAACAATGCGGGGTTAAATCTTTCAATATGTCCAACTTGAAGTATTAAGTCCTTTTCTTTTGCCAAGTTCACAACTTCTTCTGCCTCTTCAATTGTTGCCGTAATAGGTTTTTCTACCAATATAGGCAAATTGTGTTTTATAGCTTCTTTCATTACTTGGTAATGGGCACTTGTGGTTGTAACAATTGAAACCGCATCAACATTGTTAAAAAGTTCTTCTAAATTGGTATAAACTTTAGTATTATATTCGGTAGCTGCTTTTTCTGCCTGTTCGCTATTTAGATCATATATACCGATAAGTTCGGCATTTTCAATATTGTTTAACATTTTCATGTGCAGCTTACCTAAGTGTCCCGCACCTATTACGCCTACTTTCAATTTCATATATATACTCGTTAAATTATTTCAACACATTTAATTGAACTAAAAAATACAAATATTTGAATAGTTGTCCCTTCTTTTTCTGCTTCCAATTGAAGTCCTTCATCGTATGCGGCAACTAATTTTCCGGTTTTAAAAACAATCTCGTAAAAATTAGGTTGTTCTTGCGGAGTTCTATTTCCATACATTACACCGTAGTTTTCATTCATTGTAATGCTTACTACTTTACCTAAAAATTGCTCCCAATTCATTTTCATTTTTTAACCTCATCAAATAATTTTTAGCTTTTAAAAGTACCTAAAAAACCCGATTTATACAATATAAATAATTATAATAAAAGCACTTTACAAATAAAAAAAGCCTAATTAAACGTTTACGTAAAACGCCAAATTAGGCTAAAATTATTTTTATAAAACTGTTATTTTAATAAACACATTTTTTTTGTTATTATTTTATTTTGATAATTTAAAGTATAAAGATAGATTCCGCTGCTTAAATTATTTGTAGAAAATTGTTTACTGTACTGTCCGGGTTTTAGAATTTCATTAATTAAACAATAAATTTCTTCACCTAAACAATTGTAAATCTTTAATGTAACATGTCCTTCATTGTTTATATTAAAATTTATATTTGTGGATGAATTGAAAGGATTAGGGTAATTTTGCTCTAAACTAAAATTAAGATTTGGATTGTTTTCATCATTAACATCAACTATTATTTCGGGAATATCAATACAATACAAACCATAGTTTAAAGTTGAAGCAAATAATCTGTTATCAAATGCATCGATACTATAAATTTCGGTATCCCAAGGCATTCCGATTTTTATAGGTTTCCAGTTTAATCCGCCGTTTAATGAAATAAAAACATCTCCATTATTCGATCCGGCTGCAAAAAGCTTACCTTGAAACGCGGTTATGGATTTTATTAATGTTCCCTCTAAACCTTGATTAATTGCTGTCCAGCTTTCTCCGTAATTGTTTGAAAGAAAAACACCACCATCTGTGGCAACATATAAATTGTTATTTTCAATTAATAAATCTCTTACATTATTGGAAGAACCAGATAATCCAACATAGGATAAACTCCATGTATTGCCCGAATTGGTCGAACGAAATATACCGTTTCCTTCTGTACCAAATATTATTTTATCTTCTATTGAAATCATACAAGTTACAAACTTTATTGGGTAATTTATGGAGACACGGGTCCAATTTTCTCCTAAATTAGTAGATTTAAATAAAGCATCGCCATATGTGCCAATTAAAATTTCATTATTTGACTTTGCAAAACAAGTGGTTGTGCTATAGGTCATATTGGATTGTAATGGAATCCATGTTATTCCGTAATCAGAAGATCGAAAATTCCCGATGCTTGCAGCAAAAATTAAGTCATCGCAAGAGAATAAAGTTAAAACTATTGGAATTCCATCTCTTTTTTGCCAGTGCATTCCGTTATCAGATGAAGAATATACCCCATTTTCAGCCCCGACAAGTAGATCATTTCCTAATCGAAGAGTAGTATAAACTCTGTTACCCTCAATAAAAAAATTGAGTGTATTCCAATTTATTCCGGAATTAGTTGAATAAAATAAACCGGTTGAATTAATTCCATATAATTTATTATTTTTATAAATAAACCGGTCAAAGCTTTGATCAGAAACTTTGTTAAAAGATATAGAATTTATAGGAGAACGAAAAAGACCGTTTTCAGTACTTGCATAAATAAAATTATCATCATGATTTACTGAATAAACCCAAAGATTAAATGTATAATCATCTAAAAAACAATTTTGCCAAGTATTACCATAATCTGTTGAATAGAATAAATTGTCATACGTAGCAGCAAAAAGGATATTATTAACAAACGAAAGTTGTGAAACTTGATCGCCGGTATTATCATTAAATATATTTATCCAACTTTCACCGTTATCAGAACTTCGAAATATACCGCTACCCCAAGTACCGGCAAATAAATAATCATCAGCTTTTATTAAACAGCTTTGCCACTTTGTAGTCAATCCATTATTAATTGGATGCCATATTTTATTGTTTATTGAGTAACGAAATAGTCCATTCCATGTTGAAGCAAAAACATAATCGTTTGTAGCATATAAATTTTCAATTGGGAAATTCTCTAGTCCGTTATTACATTCAATCCAATTATTTCCCATATCGGAGCTATAAAAAGCACCGTTTTCGTAACTTCCTACATATAAAATGGAATCTTGCATACAAATCGAAGTAATCTTTAAGTTGTTTAATCCGTTATTAATTTCAAACCACGTATCACCATTATCTATAGAACGATAAATACCATGCCAAGTAGTAAGTATTATTGAAGAATTATCAATAATAATACTTGTTGCCTCATCAATTCTTTTACCGTTTAATGGATACCACTGAGAAAACAGGTTTGTACATGCAATTAATAAATAAATAATTAAATAAAATAAACGATTGAACATTATACTCACCAAATTAAAATTAAAATTAAATAAATGTAAACAATTATAGAATTAAGAAAATTTGCAATACTAAAATAATAAAACATTTATATAATTAATATTAGCATAGTGATTGACATCACAAAATTTTATGATTTAAATCACAACGAGCATGATATGGTTTAGATTTTCTTAAATTCTTCTTCGCTTATAATAGGTTCTTTTTCACGGTTTTGAATTATTTTAATTAATTTACTATCTTCAATAATTTCAAGCATATTGCTATATACTTTATAATCAAGCAAAACGCTTTTAGGCTTTCCGTTTTTGCCAAAATAAATCTTTTCATTTGTCTTACATATTTCTATAATAGACCCTAATATTTTAGATGTAAAATATTAATTTTGCACCTAAAAACCAAAATTTGGACGTTAGACTCCAGACTTTAGTTGGTAGATGTTAGACAATAGATTTTAGTTGTTTTGGTGTAAATATTATTTAAAGCATTGTTTACGGGTCTTCGTCTTTAATGTTCTTTTTAGGGGTTCTATAAAACAATAAAAATTTATTTTCAGGACTATACAATATTAATTTCACTATAATGGCTTCACGATGTTAAAACCCCGTGCTATTGAAATATCATAGCATAGCATTCAATTACCACTATTTTCAAATAGTGGCTAAGGGGAATTAATATTAGAATATAGACTTCAGATTTTAGACTTCAGACAAATAAAGTACTTTTACCCCTTTCCCGTTTTTGAGATAAGGCATCGTTCCACCGTTCCAAATATTATTGTAACACCAAACAAAACGAAATAGCCCTAAAGGCGGCGATCATTAAAATGTCACCCCTCCGGGGCTAAAATACCTTTATTATTACAGTGTTACAAAAATTCCGCCTCTACAAGGCTAAATTCGGAGTTTTGTTGAATAACAAATAAAATCACAAAATAATACTTTATACAAAAAATTAACAGCAATAAAAATCTTCCCGTTTTTGGGATAAGGCACTTTATCACTATTTCACTTTTCCACCGTTCCACTTAAATTCTGATTATTACGGGTTTTCTACTATACGAACCCCGTAACTGTCGTTGAGGGAGACGGGATCGAGGTAGTTACGGTTGGCAGAACGACAGTGTTTATTATTGTCAACCCAAGAACCACCGCGCGAAACACGATAAGTACCGCTGCTTGGACCCTGCGGGTTTGTTGCGGCACCCGCACTATAATCACCGTACCAATCGTTACACCATTCACATACGTTGCCGCTCATATCATATATACCAAGTTCGTTTGGGGCTTTTGTACCTACGGGGTGGGTTGTGTTTTTGCTGTTATACCAATACCAAGCTACCGAATCTATATCGTTACTACCGGAATAAGTTTATCCCTGGCTTTGGTTACCGCCTCGTGCTGCGTATTCCCATTCCGCTTCAGTCGGTAATCTGTAATTTTTTCCCGTTAATTGATTTAATTTTGTTATAAACTGCTGTACCATGTTCAAACTTACTTTTTCTACCGGTCTGTTCAAATCTCCCGTAATATGACTTGGGTTTGTACCCATTACCGCTAACCATAACTTTTGGGTTATTTCGTATTTTGCTATTTTAGATGTGCTTAAGGTTACGCTGTGTATTGGTTGTTCGTAGCTGTGCAGAGTACCGCCCATCCTAAATGTACCCCCTTCAACGGTTATCATTTCCGGTTCTTCAAAGGCATTATTATTATCGGCAGATATTTTTATTTGAACTCTTTCATTGTAAAACTCATGCTTATCTTCTAATATATTCCAAACAATTTTTTTGTTTGTTCCACTCACTATTCCGTACCCTATATCTCCGGTAATTTTATCTATTCTCAAATTCCATGTATCTCCTGCATCAGATGATGCTTCCACTTTAACATACAATGTTTTACCGTTTGGGTCAAATACATCGTAAGTAATATCTACTATTTTACTTCCGTCTTGCCTCATTGTAAAATTAACATTAGATACAACAGGTACACTGTTTTGTGCCTGTAAAACTGAAAAACATAAAATAATAATTAATAATACTTTTTTCATTTTACACCCAATAACTAAAAATTTAACAATATTAAAGCTTTAATCCAACGTTTAAGTAAAACGCCAAATTAGGCTAAAATTATTTTTATAAAACTACTATTTTACAAGCAACATCTTTTTTGCTTCTCTAAATTTACCTTCTCCGTTTATTTGTTTTGCGTCTATCACGTAAAAATAAATACCCGAAGCCATATTATTAAAGGAAATATCTACTTGGTAATAACCCGCATTTTGTTCTTTATTAATTACGGATTGTACTTTACGTCCCGTAATATTGTAAATTTCAAGCTTTACATTACTTTCATACGGTAAACCATACCTTATAATCGTTGAAGGGTTAAACGGATTTGGATAGTTTTGTTCAATTGCATAATTATTAGGAATTCCATTACCCGTTAATTCCGTTACACTTGTTAATGTTGAAAGTGGTTGTATCGGTGAATAACCCACACCAATCGAACTAAATAATGTATTAAAACCAATTACAGTAAAAACTGCTATTATTAATATTTTTGTTTTCATAAAATTGTCTCTTTATGTTATTTATAAATTCTAATTTCTTTTCCACAAACATTTAAAATTTATTATTACAACTTTCTTCAACATGCTCTTTTCCCTTTCATTCAAAATTAAAAATTATTTTTTATCTTTTCTTTTAATTCAAATTTCATAACTCAAAATTCAAAATTGATTATTACGGGTTTTCTACAAGCCGACCCCCGACCTTGTAGAAGTCGAGGCCGGGAACGCCGTAGTAACGGACGGCAGAACGACAATTGCTAAAGTCGACGAGCCAAGAACCACCGCGTAAAACACGATAAGTTCCGCTAATTGGTCCCTGTGGGTTTGTTACTGCACCCGAATTATAGTCACCGTACCAATCGTTACAC
>JAEXOD010000056.1 GCA_023447335.1 Bacteroidota bacterium | reverse complement strand
CCCTTATATTACTACTTCACCTACGACCGTAAATACGCTTACAGCTAGATTTGGTGCTTATGCGGCAATTAACGGAGGATTTTTCGGCGGCTCAACTTCTTATAGCACTGTAGTTTATCCTAACGAGATAAAGGCTCAAAACGTAGGAGCAGTAACAAGAAATAACCAATCTTATCCTGTAATTCGTAGCTTTTTTGGTGTTAAAAAAGATAAACAACCTACCGTTAATTGGATTTATCATTTTAACAATACTCTTCAAGGTTTATTCACATTTAATCAACCTTTGCAATATGCTTATAACGCACCTTCACCTTTGTCTGCACCTCAGCAGTCACAAGGTTCTGTTTACGAAAATTTATTAGTCGGTATCGGAGGCGGTCCGACTTTGGTTAAAAACGGGCAAGCCAATATTACTTATAACGAAGAAATTATGTGGGGTAGCGGAGTTGGTTTAGATAACAGAGATCCGAGAACCGCAGTTGGTTACACGGCTGATAAACATGTAATTATGATTGTGGCGGACGGACGCCAAACCGATAGCGAAGGTTTAAGTTTAACCGAATTAGCACAAGTTTTTATTAATTTGGGTTGTGTTGAAGCTATGAATTTGGACGGCGGCGGTTCAACTCAAATGGCATTAGGTAATCAATTTGTTAATTCTCCGAGCGAACAGCGTTCCGTTCCCGTAATTTTTGCTATTACTCATATTGATTCTCTTCATTTACCAAAAGAACCGACATTTGAAAAAGTTATAGATTCGGGAGATCCTGAAGCATCATTAAACGGACCGGATTGGTTTCCTACCGCAAACACGGGATTTTGGGGTACCACTTCCGCTCAATTAAATGCAGTAGGCACAGGAGATAGTTACGCACAGTTTAACGTAAACCTTGAAAAAGAAGCAAGTTACGAAGTTTATGCTTGGTGGGTAGCTTCTTCTAATAGAAGCAAAACCACTCCTTTTATTATTGAACATAAAAACGGAATTGATACGGTAAAAAAAGATCAGTCTGTAAATGGTTCTTCTTGGGTAAAAATAGGTACATATACTTTTGCGGGAACAAGCAACGAAAATATTAAAATTACGGATGCAGGTTCGCCAAGCGGTACTTATATTGTTGCAGATGCAGTTCGTTTGATTTCGTATGATTCTACTTTTATTGTTTCAGTTAAAGACGAACAAGAAAGTTTACCTACCGATTTTACACTATCGCAAAATTATCCAAATCCGTTTAACCCAACAACAAAAATTAGCTTCGGGTTACCCGAAACAAGTAATGTTAGTTTAGTTATTTATAATTCTTTGGGCGAAAAAGTAGCTACCTTAATTGATAACAATACATTAATTAAAGGAAATCATTTTGTTGTTTGGAATGCAAAAATCGACAACGGAAATATCGCACCGTCCGGAATTTATTTTTATAGCCTACATACAAACGGTAAAACAATTACCAAAAAAATGGCACTTGTTAAGTAGTTGTGGGGAATGGTGGAATGGCGGAAAAGTGATACGGTGGAACGGTGATACAGTGAAAAAGTGATACGGTGGCACCAAAATTTAGAAGTTGTTTTACTTAAACTTTAACATTCAACATTTAACATTATTTTGAACCAAGATTTTCAGGATAAAAGAAGGATTAACAGGAGAAGATCAATTATGAATGTTAAATGTTGAATTGTAATATCGCTTATTTATTTTTGAATCGGAATTTCAAGAATAAATCTTGAGATTTAAGTTAGCAGGGTTTTATCCTGAAAATCCGTTTAAAATCCTGTTAATCCTGGTTCTAAAACGGTGGAACAGTGGAACGGTGATACAGTGATAAAGTGATAAAGTGATAAAGTGATACGGTGGCACCAGAATTTAATAGTTGTTTTACTTAGCCTTTAACCTTCAACATTTAACATTTCTCCGGTTGGTAGTTTTACTTAACATTAAACCTTTAACGGTTAACGCTTAACACTTATCATTCAACACTTAACATTTAACATTCAACATTCAACATTCAACATTACCCCAGTTGTTTGTCTATTCTTGTAAGTCAGTATTATTTTTGGTATATTTCGTTTAATGTATTTGGATATTTTATTGAAACCGAAAAGTGTTGTTATTTTTATTGCTCAAAAAAATTTTGACGAACAAGAGTTTATTATAGCAAAATCATATTTGCTAAAGAATAAGTTTAACGTATTTATTTGTTCGGATAGTTTTTCGGTTTGTACCGGTGATAGCGGTATGAAAGTAAAAAACGATATTTTGCTTAATAATTTAAAATCGGCAAATTTCGCAGGATTAGTAATAATCGGCGGTAAAGGAATTGTAGAATATTTTAAGAATAATTTTCTTATTTCTCAAATTAAATCTTTTTATGAAAATAAAAAAATAATAGGCGCTATCTGCGCTGCTCCGGTTATTTTGGCAAAAGCGGGAATATTGAAAAACGTAAAATCCACATGTAACGAAAATTATAAAAAAGATTTAGAACGAGAAGGAGCGGTATTTGTTCCCGAGTCGGTTGTTACAGAAAAGACTATTGTGACCGCCCAAGAGCCGATTAATAGTATAGATTTTATTACAAAGTTTATTCATCTGCTTAAATAAAGAACTAACATTATAAAGGGTTTGTTTAATAATTAAAATTGAAATTATCATGCAATACTACTGTAACTCGCTAACCAATTATAAAAAATTCAAAACTATTGAAGTAAAAATAGGAGATATCCCTTTAGGCGGAAATAATCCTATTAGAATACAATCAATGACAACAACCGATACAATGGATACTATAGCCACTGTTGAACAAACAATTAAAATGGTACATGCCGGTTGTGAATATGTAAGAATTACTGCTCCTAGTATAAAAGAAGCAAATAATTTAGCCGAAATTAAAAAGGAGTTGCATAAAAGAGGTTATAAAGTACCCTTAATTGCAGATATTCACTATACCCCTAACGCTGCGGAGGCAGCGGCACGTATTGTTGAAAAAGTTAGAGTTAACCCCGGAAATTATATTGATAAAAAGAAGTTTTTACAACTTGAATATACTGATTTAGAATACTTAGAAGAAATTGATAGAATAAGAACTCGATTTACACCGTTAGTAAAAATATGCAAAGAGTATGGTACGGCAATGCGTATAGGAACAAATCACGGTTCGCTTTCGGATAGAATAATGAGTAGATACGGTGATACACCGTTTGGAATGGTTGAGAGTGCTTTGGAGTTTGTTCGTATTTGCAGAGATGAAAATTTTCATAATATTGTTCTTTCAATGAAATCAAGTAATCCGCAAGTAATGGTTCAAGCTTATCGTTTGTTAATTTCTAAAATGGAAGCGGAAGGAATGAATTATCCGTTGCACTTGGGAGTAACGGAAGCAGGAGACGGAGAAGACGGAAGAATTAAATCCGCACTTGGCATAGGTTCGTTACTAGAAGACGGGATAGGCGATACAATTAGGGTTTCATTAACCGAACCGCCGGAAAATGAATCACCGGTTGCCATTAAATTAGCCAATCGATATATAGGCAGAGAATCACATAAATCTATTCCCGAAATTAAAAACTACTTTATTAACCCGTTCGAATTCAAAAAAAGGGAAACCTTTGATACGTTATCTATCGGAGCAGGCAACGTTCCTAAAGTTATTGCCGATTTTTCAAAGTTTGATTCAATCACAATTGAAGATTTAACAAAAATAGGGTATACTTACGAACCTTCAACAGATAAATGGAATATTGCAGATCAAGCCGCAGATTTAATTTATTTAGGAAATTTGAATGTGAATTTTGAATTACCTAATACGTTAAAACCTATTAATAATTATTCAAAATGGCTTGATTTATCCAATAAATTATCAAGTTTTCCGATTTTTGCTTATAAAAATTATATTAAATCCGAAAAAAAATCATTTGTAGCCAATTTTGTAGAAATAGATATTAATGAATTAAGTGAATTAGATAAAAAGTTGTTAGACGATACCGTAATATTGATTTTAAAAACTGATAATTTAAACGGATTGGCTGAACAACGTTACTGTTTTAATAATTTAATTGAAAACGGAATTAAAAATCCTGTAATAATTAAACGAAGTTACGAAAACAGATCAAAAGAACAACTGATGCTTTATTCTGCAACCGATTTAGGTGGTTTACTAATTGACGGTTTGGGAGACGGAATATGGATAGAATCAGATAATGATGATATTGAGTTTATTAATAGAATACAATTTGGCATTTTGCAGGCTGCCAGAGCAAGAATTTCTAAGACTGAATATATTGCTTGCCCTTCCTGCGGTAGAACTTTATTTGATTTAGTAGAGGTTACAAACGCAATAAGAGAAAAAACAGGTCACTTGAAGGGGGTAAAAATTGCCGTTATGGGCTGTATTGTTAACGGACCCGGAGAAATGGCGGATGCCGATTACGGTTATGTAGGTAGCGGAATAGGTAAAATTACGCTATACAGAGGTAAAGAAGTAGTTAAAAAAAATATTGATAGCGAGCATGCTGTAGATGCTTTAATCGGTTTAATTAAAGAAGATGACTTGTGGATCGAAAAAAAATAAAAAAAATGAGGTCTATAGTTGAGATTTACAAAAAAATATTTTACTTTTGTAGTTACCAATTATGAAAACAATAAGTAAAAATAGAAAAATAAGCATTTTACCACTAATTATGTGGCACTAAAATAAATTAAATGCACCTTTCAAAAAAGGGTGCATTTTTTTTTGATATGATGATAAACGAACTTATAAAGTTTTATGAAAATCGAGTTCCCAAAGGCACTGCCTGGGAAAAAGATAATGTCGGACTTCAGTTAGGAAGTTTAAACGAACCTCTAAAAAATATTTTATTATGTTTAGAGCTTACGAATGACTCCTTACAGTTCGCAATTCAAAACAATTGTAACTTAATAGTAACACACCATCCTTTTTTATTTACCCCGCTTAAAAATATTAACCTAGATAAAGATAACGGCAAAATTATTTCTGTAGCTATTAAAAACGGAATTACGGTATATTCATCGCATACAAATTTAGATTTTACAAAGGGAGGAGTAAGTTTTGAGCTTGCAAAAAGGCTTAAACTTCAAAATCTTAAATTTCTTTCAAATTTTGAGAAGAACAGATATAAAGTTGTCGTATTTGTTCCGGAAAGCCACGTTGAAATTGTTTCGGAGGCAATATTTACTGCAGGGGGAGGGATAATAGGTGAATATGAAAAATGCAGTTACAGGGTTACAGGCAAAGGAACATTTAAGGGAAATGAAAACACTAATCCGGCAATAGGAATAAAACAAAACTTTGAAATAATTGATGAAGTAAAATTGGAAGTAGTAGTAAACCAATGGGACTTAAATAAAGTTTTAACCGCATTAACAAATTCACACCCTTACGAAGAACCCGCATACGATATAATACCCTTAGTAAACAAAAACGAAAATCATGGTGCCGGTGTTATCGGAACACTTGCCGAACCGCTAAATATAGAAGATTTTTTTGAATTTGTTAAAAATGAGCTTAATTTAGATGCGTTTAGATATACAATAGGCAAGGAAAATTTAATTAAAAAAGTTGCTGTTTGCGGAGGCAGCGGAAGTGATTTGTTAAATGATGCACTTTCACAAAATGCCGATGTTTTTATTACTGCAGATATAAAATATCATACCTTTCACGATGCCAAAGGTAAAATTACTTTAATTGACGCAGGTCACTACGAAACTGAAATATTTGGGCTGAATGCTATTCGTAATATAATAGAAGAATTTTTTAATAGGCAAAATTATAAGCCTGAGATATTTGAATTTTTAAACACAAACCCGATAAAGTTTTATTATAATATAGGAGAGAAATAAATTGATTACAAGACTATCATCCTTGTACGAATTACAACTTATTGATGAACAGCTTGATGAGTTGGAAGAACTTAGAGGCGATTTGCCGGCTGCAGTAAACGAATTGACAAGTACTATCAACGGATTGAAAGGTTCTGTTGATTCGAAAGAAAAAGAGAAAGAAGCAGCTAACGACAGACAATCGGTAAACGAAGAAGAAAAAACAAGGTTATCCGAAAATCTTAAGAGATATAAAGCCCAATTATATCAAGTTAGAAATAACAAAGAATATGATGCTTTAACCAAAGAAATTGATACTACCGAAGAAATGATTAAAAAACTTGATACCGAAAATTTGCAATTAACGGAATTGATTATCAGGTTAGAAGATGAAGTTAAAAGCGTTACGCCTCAATTAGATAGTCTTTTAGAAGATTTAAAGGAAAAAGAAGCTGATTTAAAACAAATTATTAAAGCTAACGAGCGTGAAGAACAAAAATTACGCGAAGTTAGAGATAAAATTGTTGAGAAAGTTAAAAAGCCTGATTACGCAACTTATACACGAATTAGAAAAGCAAAAGGCGGTCGTGCCGTTGTTCCAATTGTACGCGGTAGTTGTGATGGTTGTCATAATATTATTCCACCGCAGAGACAAATTGAAA
Source organism: Bacteroidota bacterium (assembly GCA_023447335.1). Taxonomy (GTDB): domain Bacteria; phylum Bacteroidota; class Ignavibacteria; order Ignavibacteriales; family Melioribacteraceae; genus JAEXOD01. Next base: position 1,834 of record JAEXOD010000056.1, on the reverse strand, counting down.
TTAAAGCGAACAAGCGAGTTTATAATTGTGAAGCATGCGGAAGAATTATAATTTCACAGGAAATTGCCGAAGCAGTTACCAGTAAATAATCCATTTTTTTAGTGCCTTTTGTATTTTGCGGTTTTTTAAGCCGCAAAAACAAAGACACTGATATGTTTTACATCCCGAAATTTATAAACGGTAAAATTCTAAACGGAGCGGGATTTGATTTTACGACATTAATCAAACCTAACTGAATTCCGCTTAAAGAATTTGCAATATTCACTAAACCGATCGAAATTCCTGATTGAGAACCCGAAAAATTATTTAACCCTGAAATTGAAAAACCCGCAAAATTATATGCCTTTGTTATTCCGATAGTTGTATTAAAACCCCACATGTTTTCACATTCTGTCTTATAGCCGTTAAAAGTTAAGCCGCCAATAACGTTTTTAGATACTATTCCGCCTAATGAGATATTAATTCCGGTGATGTTTTGATTACTAACTAATGCACCTAAACCAAAATTAAAACCGGTAATGTTTTGATTACTAACTAATGCGATACCCCCAAGATTTAAACCGGTAATATTTCCTTCACAAACTGAAGCAATACCGCTAATATTAATTCCTGTTAAGTTCCCTCCGGCTACAGAAGCAATACCGCTAAAGTTTATTCCCGTTAAATTTTTATTTGAAACTATAGCTAAACCGCTAAAATTAATTCCGGTTAAATCACCTTCGGCAACAGAAGCTAATCCGCTAAAGTTAATTCCGGTTAAGTTTCCTCCTGAAATTAATGCTAAACCGCTTAAATTTATACCCGTCATATTTTCTTCGCTAATTAAAGCTAATGTTGCATAATTTAAGCCGGTCATATTGTTATTGGCAATTGCTGCAACAATTCCAAACTGAAAACCGGTTAAATTTCCCGCAGATGGGGCAATTCCTATTGATATACCGTTAACATTGGAATCATAAATATATTTTGGAGACCATAATGTTATATTTAAACCGTTAATAGTGCCTATACCGCATTCGCTCGTATTAATTCTTATTCCTGTAAAATCTTTTGAATTACCGAAACTTAAACCCCAATTAGAACTTGGTAAATTTAAGGCGGAGTTTGAACAATCTTCTAATTCGTAATCACTATCAACAACATTAGATACATCAAAATCCGGAATTGCGGCATTAACCGTGTGGGAGCTATCTGTTTGAGCATACAAATTTAAAGAAACAGTAAAAATAATGAACGATAAAAAATATTTAATCATATCAAACCTAAATAATTGTTTAATATTAAGACGATATGTACATCCAAAAAGTTACAGATAAAAGCAACGATCATTTTCAAAAAACTAAAAATTTGTTGATATCTTAAGCTAATTTATATAAACGGATTTGCGAATAAAAAATATTTTACATTAAACATTTAATATTTCCTATTTTACCTTAAACATTTAGGACTTTCAAAATAGGATGATTATTCTTATTTTAGTGTTATAAATTATTTATGAAAGGCAACAATGTTATTAATAGATATTGTACCAAATAAATGCGATTTTTGCGGTTGCTGTGTCGGGGTTTGTCCGGAAGATGCTATTGAATTAAAAGAAGCTGGAATAAAGATTATTGAAGATAGATGTACTAACTGTGCAAAATGTGTATGGTCTTGCCCCATTGAGGTGCTAAAATTAAATAAAGAGAAAGCAAAGGCAGGAAAAGATGATAAAAAATAGTTACGATGTTGTAGTAGTAGGAGCAGGACCTGCCGGGTCAACTGCCGCAAAATTTGCTGCTGCAAAAGGGGCGTCTGTTTTAATTTTAGAAAAAGATAGAGATGTGGGATATCC
>JAEXOD010000007.1 GCA_023447335.1 Bacteroidota bacterium | reverse complement strand
CGGTATAACCAATAACACAACTACTTGTTTTGCGATGTTAAATAATGATATTTTAGTTGGTACTTATGGCGGAGGTTTATTTAAATCTTCTAATTTGGGAGATTTTTGGGAAAATTTCCCCGTAATTACTTCTGCAAGATATATAACTTGTATGAGTATTATAGACGAGAGTATTATAATTGGTACTTACCAGAACGGTATTTATCGTTCAACTGATTCCGGAAATACTTGGACTTTATCAAATTCGGGATTATACGGTTCTTTTAATTATGTTAGAGATTTATTGATTTACAATAATAATGTTTACGTAGCAACAGACGGAGGCGTTTTTCTTTCAAGTGATAAAGGTAATAGCTGGATAGCAATTAACCAAGGCTTTGAGGGAACATTAATAAAATCCCTAGCCACATATCAAGATAAACTTTTTGCATCCGGTTGGAATAACGGAGATGTTTTTATTTCATTAAATGACGGATTAACCTGGAAACCAATAAAAATTGGAATGTCCTCTGATGCCGAAATATATAGTATCGATGCGTTTGATAATAGATTATTTGCTTCAACTTTAAACTATGGATTATATTGTATTGATATTTCCGAAATAATAGTTGATGTAAATGACGAAAATAGTCCTAATCTAGAATTTAGTTTAGAACAGAATTATCCTAATCCTTTTAATTCAACTACTAATATAAATTTTAAGATAAACAATGAAGGACTTGTTACATTAAAGCTTTATAATTGTTTAGGTGAAGAAATTTGTTGTTTAATTAATGAAATTCTAAAACCCGGAAAACATAGTAAACAATTTTCTACAAATAATTTAAGCAGCGGAATCTATTTTTATACGTTAAATTATCAAAATAAAATAATAACTAAAAAAATGTGTTTGATAAAATAAATATGAAATAAATATTTATTATTTCATTAAATAGTTTTTTTAGAATTAATTGTCAATATTAAAAATTTAGACAAAACTGTACTGATGTAAAAATATAGTTATATTTTTAGTATTAGTTCTTTCATACTCCGTTAATAAATTTGAAGACATCTTCAAATATTCTTCTGTTTTTATTTTAGATTACCCAATTTAAGAATTCTGTTTAATCGATTAGCTAAGTGTTCTAATTATTAAATACCTCCAAAAATACTCTAAATAGGAAATAGAACTCTTAAGATATCATTTTACATAGATAATGCAGGTATAATTTGTAACATCTTTATTATTTGAGATAGATTAATCAATATAAATGAAGATATTTGATTTTTTTATCTAATCCAGACACCTTATAAAATCGGTTGGTTTAATTTTAATATATTTTGGCTGTTGCAAACATACCAATTTATATGTAGTTTTACTTTGTTAAAAAACAAACTATATGATAATTCTAAAAATTGATAAAAAAAGTAAAATACCTATTTTCAAACAGATAATTGATCAAATTATTCAAAAAGTTAATGACGGTACTTTAAAAAGCGGTTACAAATTACCGGCTACACGCAAACTTGCCGAAAAATTAGAAGTAAACAGAACCACTATATATAAAGCTTATCAGGAGCTTTGGGCATTAGGTTATATTGATAGTAAAATTGGCTCATCATCTTTCATTCGTGAAAAACGAGAACTTAACGAAAAAGCTAATCAAAGAAATATAAACACAGAGATTATTAAAGTTAAGTTAAACAATAACGCTGAAAAATTATTTTCTTCATTCGTTAATGTTGGTAGTCCTTTTAGCGTTAATACCGAAACTATAAACGGGATTAATTTTAGTCTACTACATCCGGATCCTAGATTATTCCCTTATGAAAAATTCAGAAAAGCATTAAATAAGACATTAGGTAATAATCCGTTTGAGTTATTAGATTACGGAGAATCCGGTGGATTTCCTCCGTTAAAAGAATTTATAGCCGATAGAATGCAATTACATGGAATCAATACATTTGACACTGAACTACTTATTACAAACGGAGCACAAAACGGAATTGATTTACTATGTAAATTATTAATTAATCCAAATGACAGAGTATTTGTAGAATCACCCACATACGGAATGATACTGCAGACATTAAAATATTACAATTGTAATATTATTGAAATTCCAATGACTGAAAGCGGAATTAACTTACAAATTTTACAGGAAGAACTTGATAAGGGAATTCCGTCATTTTTATATACCATGCCAAATTTTCAGAATCCTACAGGAATTACAACATCTCAAGAACATAGAGAAAAATTAATATCATTATGCGAAAAATATAACATTCCTATTATTGAAGATGCTTTCGAAGAAGAAATGAAATATTTTGGTAAGGTTCCTTTACCTATTAAGTCAATGGATAATAAAAATATAGTCTTTTATATTGGTAGCTTTTCAAAGATATTATTCCCTGGAATACGAATTGGTTGGATTGCTGCTGATAAACATTATATTGATAGATTAACTGTATTAAAAAGATGTAGTGATATGAGCACTTCTTTCCCAATTCAAGCAGCTTTATATGAATTCTGTAAAGAAGGAAATTATGAACTCCACATAAAACGAATTCATAAAATCTATAGAAAAAGGATGTTAAAGACGATTGAATTATTAGATAGGCACTTAGATAAAACAAAAGTAACTTATATTGAACCAAACGGAGGGTTTACAATATGGATTACTTTTAAAAAAGTGAACTCCACATATAAAAAAATTGAGGAAATTTTTACTAAACATGAAATACGTTTAACATGCGGAAATAATTTTTATTTAAGTGAATCAAATGAAAAATCATTCAGATTATCAATCTCACAATTAAACGAAAGAGAAATTGAAATTGGCATTATAAAACTTGCTGAAGCAATAAATGAAATTAAATAAAGGGAAAAACTAATGAATAAAGTAAAATTATACCAAGTGGACGCATTTACTGATAAATTATATTGCGGCAACCCTGCTGCAGTGGTAATTTTGGAAAACCAGATTTCTGACAATATGATGCAAAATATTGCAGCAGAAAACAATTTATCCGAAACCGCTTTTATTTTAAAGGAGAATGAAAAGTTTAGAATTAGATGGTTCACTCCCCTTTCGGAAGTCGCATTATGCGGACACGCAACTTTAGCATCAGCTTATG
>JAEXOD010000217.1 GCA_023447335.1 Bacteroidota bacterium | reverse complement strand
TTTATCGCCGTTCCAGCTACTATAAGAAACCATAATTGAGCCGACATTTGCTTTTATAGTTTCAATATAACCCTGTAAATGAATTTTTCGTAAAGTTCCAAAATCAACTTCGGTATTTCCCTGATCTTTTCCTTTAGTCGTTCCTCCGTCACCGGCATAATGTTTCGCACAACCTAATATTGAAGTAGGAGAAGATAAATTTCCTTGCAATCCTTCAACAGTAGCTTTACCTAATAATGATACTAAAATTGGATCTTCACCAAAACTTTCATAGGTTCTTCCCCATCTTTCATCTCTTGCAACAGCAACACAAGGAGCAAAAGTCCAATCAATTCCGGTTGCTGCTATTTCTGTAGCAATTACTTGCGAAGCTTTTTTGATTAGAGTAGGGTTATTCGTAGCACCTAATCCAATATTGTGTGGGAATACAACAGCTCCGTCTACATTATTATGTCCGTGAACACCATCTACACCATATATCATAGGTATTTTTAATCGTGTTTTTAGCGCATAAGATTGAAACATATCATAATTATCTGCCCAACCTTTAGCCGAAATATCTTTGGGATCAGAACCTCCGCCACTTAAAACAGAACCGATAAAGTATTTTGTAATATCATTTGGATCTTTAACTGCAAGCATATCAACCTGCGTCATTTGACCGATTTTTTCATCTAACGTCATTTTAGAAAGTAAATCTTTTACTTTCTTCTCAATTTTGGGGTCTTTACCAAGTTTTTGAGCACTAATAAAATTTACTAATGTAAAGCAAAACAGCAACACAAATAATTTTTTCATAATTTTGTCCTATTTATTTATTGATTTCATTCCATATTAAAGCAGCGGCGCCTAAAACCGCAATATTTTTATCGCTTAAACCGCTTGGTAATATCTTAACTTTGTTTTTAAAAATGTTTAATAAATTATTCTCAAAATATTTTTTCAATGGACCAAAAAGTAAATCTCCGGATTTGGCTACTCCTCCGAATATAATTATAGCCTCAGGGGAAGTGTATGCAACCGAATCGGCAAGCTGCATTCCCAATATCTTAGCAGATTGTTCAAAAGTTTCTTTCGCAACTAAATCGCCGGATAAAGCTTCGTCGTAAATAATTTTAGGAGTAAGTTCCTCAAAAGAATATTTAGTAAGATTACTTTTTTTATTAAAGTTGACCAGAAGTTCAAATGCAGTACGTTTAAAACCACCGGCAGAAAGATATGTTTCTAAACAACCTTTTTTACCGCATCCGCATAATCTACCTTCCGGTATTGCTGTTGTATGTCCTATTTCTCCGGCAAAACCGTCATTACCGTAAACCAAATTACCGTCAACTACAATACCGCTGCCAACACCGGTTCCTAAAGTAATTACTATAAAATTCTTCATACCTTTTGCCGCACCAAAAAACATTTCACCAATAGCAGCAGCATTTGCATCATTAGTTATGGCTACAGGTAAATCGAAATGAGATTTCATAATTTCTACAACATTAACAAACCCCCAATTTAAGTTAGGGGGTTGTTCAACAGTACCTTTATAGTAATTTGCGTTTGGAGCACCTATGCCTATACCGGCTAATGAGTAATAATTTGCTAGGGGAGCAAACTTTATTTTTATTTCATTAATTAATCTTTCAAAAAACTGAGGGTATTCTTGTTCTGCATAAGTAGGAATTGAATATTCACTTATTAAATTTCCATCAATATCAACAAAACCAAGTACAGTATTTGTGCCGCCTATATCAATTCCGACCGCTAATTTATTTTTATTCATTCGGCAGTTTCTCCTTAACCGATTACCGGTTTGTGACCTTTAAATCCAAAATAAGCTATAAATAGATAACAAAAAACCGGAATGATGAATGCATGATGTAAACCGGTTACATAATCTGCCAAAGCACCTTGTAAAACCGGAATTATCGCTCCGCCTACTATACCGGTAATAATAATTCCTGAAGCTTGAGAAGTATGTTTACCTAATCCTGCTACACCCAAACTAAAAATTGTCGGGAACATTATTGAATTGAACAAGCCGATTGCAAGAATTGACCACATTGCCACTTGGCCGTTTGTTGCCATAGTAACTAAAAGTAAAACAACCGCAACAATTGCATTAAAACCTAACATTATTCCCGGTTTTACAACTCTTTGAATTGCGCTTCCTAAAAATCTACCTACCATAGCACCGCCCCAATAAAAAGAAATCAGTTTTCCTGCTTCAGCTTCCGGTAAACCGGCAATCTCTTTCAATCCTAAATAATTAACCAAAAAACTACCTATTGCAACTTCTCCTCCTACATATACAAATATTGCTATTGCACCCAAAATAACATGTCTATATTTCCAAGCAGAATTGTGAAGATGGTCTAAATTATATTCATCAACTATTTCACTGCTATTTTCGCCGGTTTTATCATTATTGGAACTTCCATTTCTAAAATCGGGTAATTTTATGTAAGCAAAAATTCCTGCAATAACAAATAATGCTGCTGCTAAACCTAAATACGGAACCTGGACTGCTGCAGCTTCAGCCATTTTATAAGCTTCCAATTCCATAGGATTTAATGCTTTCATTTCTTCAGCACCTTTAACAACTACAGATAGAATTAATAAAGAACCAAAATAAGGAGCAATTGTAGTACCTAAAGAATTAAAAGCCTGTGTTAAATTTAATCTACTTGAAGCAGTTTCCGGTTTACCAAGTATCGTAACATATGGATTTGCAGCAACTTGTAGTAAAGTAATACCTGATGCCATTACGAAAAGGGCAAAAAGGAAAAATGGATAGGAGCGAAATGCAGCGGAAGGATAGAAAAATAAGCATCCTATACCTGCTACAACTAAGCCAATTACAATACCATTTTTATATCCAAATCTTTTTACTAACCATCCTGAAGGCATAGAACATATAAAATATGCTGTAAAAAACACGAATTGAATTAACATTGATTCGGTGTAATTCAATTCAAATACATTCTTAAGATGTGGTATTAAAATGTCATTTAAACAAGTTAGAAATCCCCACATAAAAAATAAAGATGTTAATGCTGTAAGCGGAAAAGTATAATTAACCCCTCCGTTTAATGAACTTGCTTGAGTATTCTTTGTACCGGTCGAAAAATCCATAAAGGTCTCCTGATAATCATTGTATAAATTAATTAATTGTTCAACAAAAATTATGCCTAATGCAAATGTTTGCTATTATGAAAACTTTTGCAATTATTTTTATTAATTATTATCAAATTAATAAACGAAATCTTATTAATTTGATAAGTTAGAAGGGAAGGGAAAATAATTCGTTTTTAATTTGATTTTTGGAAAAAACTTTTATTTACTAAAATTAAAAAAAAATCTTTATTTTAATAAAAACTCATTTTAGATTTTTTACATGAAAAACGATAAAGTATCTTATATAATTGCCGGATTTATAGTGATAAGCTTAATCATCCTTTTAAGTTTTATCCTAACAAATTCCTTTTCATCTTATAATAATCCGGACTTAGTAAAAAAAATATTTTATGTGGATAATATTTCTAATGCCCAACGTAAAGTAATTGAAAGGTTTAATGAAATAAATAAAGGGAAAATTGAAGTTATAGGTATTAATTTACCATTTGAGATGTTTAGTACTAATGAACGTAAAGAGTTATTGGCTCGTTATTTAAGAAGTAAAAGTGAATTAATAGACGTAATTGCCGTTGACCAAATTTGGACTGCAAGGTTTTCGAAGTGGGCTTATCCGATGGCTCATGTTTATAGCAAGCTACCGAAAAATAGCATTTTGAATATAGCTGTTAATTCTTGTTATTATGATTCTACTTTAGTTGCACTTCCTTTATATATAGATATTTCAATTATGTTCTATCGTGACGACATTTTGCAAACATTTCCTAATTATAATCAAATAATTAAAAAATTAAATAACGGAATAACTTGGGAAGAGTTTATAAATTTATTTTCACAGTATGTTGATAAATATCCGGTGTTTACTTTCCAAGGTGCAGATTACGAGGGGCTTATCTGTTTTTATTCCGAATTATTGGCAATGGATGGTAAGTCATTTATTCAAAATGATACTGTAAGTATTACCGAACCATATCATCACAAAACACTTACTTTTATTCATGATTTAATTTATAAATATAAAATCTCACCAAATATTGTAACAAAACTAAAAGAAAACTCAAGCTACGATTATTTCATTGAAAATAACGGTTTATTTTTACGTGCTTGGCCCGGGTTTGAAAGTGAAGTTAATGCTCATCTTAAAAAGAACAAAAATATAATTATTAAAAAATGCCCTAATCCTCACTTTGAAGCGAAAAATCAGAAATCCGTGTTTGGAGGGTGGAATATTATTATAAACAAAAATTCAAATAAAATTAACGAAGCTGAAAAATTTGTTGAATTTTTATTGAGTGTCGAAGCACAGAAAATTCTGTTTGAAGAGGGGAATATTATACCGGTTAACGGTAAGATATATAGTGATTTGGAATATCTTAAAGTGCATCCGAATCTGACATATTATAGTGAATTATTTAATACCGGTTTTTTTAGACCGCATCATAATAATTATACGCATGTCTCTGATTTATTGTCATACTATTTGAATTCTGCCTTAGAAAATAGAATAAGTATTCCTCAAGCATTTGAAAAAGCTAAATCAAAAATATTAACTAAAAGTATTCTAATAAAATAAATATGCCATATAAAAACATTATTGAGAAAATTAAAGAATATCATTTTGAATTTAAGCATTTAACAATATTATTTGTTATTTTATTTGCTTTTCAAATTGTTATTTCAATAATTAACAAATCGGCGATAAAAACTTTTCTGGATAATACACAAGAGTGGTATCAGAAAGATAGTGCGGAAAGATTGGCAAATTTAACAACCACCTCTTTAGAACTTTTGTTAGAGACAATAAACCCCAAAGATAATTTATCCGAAGAAGATATCAATAGAATGATACAGTCTTTTAACATAATTTTTAGTCAACAAATAATGCAACACAATGTAAAAGAACTATGTATTATTGTTAATAAGGGTGAGGACGTTTATGCAATTGATGACGGGAAGATTTTATTTAATTATTTATTTAATGAAACTTTTATTCCCCCTCAAGACAGTATTAAACATAATAATGCAAAAAACTTATATTTACAAAAATATGTGGAATTAAAAAAGACGGAACAAATTTTAAGTTTTGTTTCTGAAGAAAAAGAGTTCCATTTATTTGTTCCTTTCATCATTCGAGGGGAATATGTCGGTGCATTATACATGAAAAATACTCCTGATTTTGCATTTATAACCAACGAAGTTATTGCGAATCTTGATGAAACATCCGTGATTTATATGGTTATTATTATTTTTGGAATACTTGCCATGTATTTTATTTCTTCATATACGGTAAAAGAAAGAGATGAAGCACAAAAAAAATTATTGGACGAACATGAAACGAATTTAAAGAAGGAAATTAATTACGAAAAAGAATTAATGTTTACAAATAGAATATATCATACTCATCATAAAGCCGAAAAAGTGATGGGATTTATCAAAGAAGATCTGAGAATTCTTTCTGCAGAAAACATCAACGAAGTGAAATATCGAGTTCTAAAGTACTCTAATTTTATTAGTCGAGTTATTTATGATATGAAATGGTTTGATCCGCCTATCCAAACAATTCGAAGCACTATTTTTAATACAAATTTAAATGATATTATAAGTTTTATTGTTAACAATATCTTTTATAGAATAACAAAACGCTCTAACACTTTTGAAATAAAGTTAAATTTAGGAAATAATATTCCTTTAGTTCATGTTAATGAATTTGTGGTTTGGGAAATTATTGAACCGATAATTCAGAATAGTATTGAACATGGCGGAGAAGGGCACTTAATTATAGAAGTTGCAACTACTTACAACGAACTAACAAATTTAACAAACATCATTATAAAGGATAACGGAAGCGGAATTAAACATGAATTGCTGGAATTTGGTAAAAAAGGCGTAAAAAAGCTTTTTGAAGAAAATATCTCGACAAAAGTTCCTGATAATAGGAATGTCGGATACGGATGTTATATTGCATATACAATTTGCAAGCGCTGTGGTTGGTCTATTGATGCAGAAAACATTACTACGGGCGGTTGTAAGTTTATAATAGCTATTGAAAATTAGAGGATTTTAATGTTGAACGATAAGATTAATGTTTTATTAATTGAAGACGAAGAATTTGATGTAAGAAGAGTATGCAATACAATCTCGCCATTTAATGAGAATATTTTTATTAAAGATGTTGTTTCGGACGGTAGAGAAGCACTAACTTTAATTAAAAAGAATAAGGACGAATATGATCTTGTTATTATGGATTTTCAGATAGCAGGCGGTTTAATGGGGGATGCTCTTATTCAAAAAATTAAAGAAATTGATAGTACAATACAGATAATTGTTATAACTAAGATGACAATTAACATTACGGACTTTAATTTTGCAAATAAATTAAAATTGGCAGGGGCATTTTGGTATTGTACTAAATATCCGGGTGATATTGAAGATTATATTTATCAACCGACCGATTTTATTATGAGCATTTTTAATGCTTTTGAAAAATGTAAGTTAGAACGAGAATGGAATAAATCTAATCAAAAGATTTTAAGAACTATTGACGAAATACTTTATAGAAAACGAATTATAGGTGAATCTGATCCTATACAAAAGTTAAAAGAAGATATTCTTAAATATGCTAAGTCGAATGTAAATGTTCTTATTAAAGGTGCTAGCGGAACAGGCAAAGAGTTAGTCGCAATTAATATTCACTATAATAGTAATAGAAAGTTTGAAAATTTTATTCCTATTAATTGTGGCAGCTTGCCCCACGATTTAATAGAAAGTGAGCTTTTTGGTTATGAAAAAGGAGCATTTACCGGTGCGGATAAAAGAAAACCCGGGTTATTTGAAATTGCCAACAACGGAACAATCTTTTTAGATGAAGTTACTGAATTACCATTACCGGCACAAGTAAAATTACTTAGAGTAATACAAGACGGAGAAATTGAAAAGTTAGGCAGAACTGAAAAAATTAAAGTAAATGTAAGAATAATTGCTGCGACTAATAGAAATATTGAGGAAGAAGTTAGAGAAAAAAGATTTAGAGAAGATTTATATTATCGATTAAATGTTGTTCCTTTAATAGTACCGAAACTAAAAAACAGAAAACCTGATATTCCTTTACTAATAGAACACTTTATTAGAGATATAAGCAGCGATATGGGGCGCGAGAAACCTGTTATTGATAAAGAAGCAATGCAAGTTTTGATGAATTATGATTGGCAGGGGAATGTAAGAGAATTAATAAATGTTGTTCAAAGATTTTTCTTTATCGATGATAAAAGAATAGACGGAAAGAATATTAGATTCATTTTAGGGTTGGATTTTGAATCTCCTTCAGTTAACAAAGAGGATTGCGGGTTTAATTTTGGCGGTGAAATTTTACCACTTGCACATATGGAAAAAGTATTTAGAGAAAAATACTTTAAATATGTTAGAGAAAATTCTAACTCCGATTCTGATGCAGCCCAAAAATTGGGTTTAGCCCCACCAAATTATTATAGAATGGCTAAAGAGCTTGGTTTAAAATAATAAAATTAATGTAACAAGAATAATATTTTATATTAACAATTTTATATTAACAATTTTATATTTTTTTTTACTTTACTTGCATTTTTAGTGCTAAATATATTACGATTTTTTATGAAAAATTTAAGAAAGTAAAAAACAGTAAAACATTATTAAAACAAGTTCATACGTCATAAATTCAAAATAATTTCTACAATAACCTTTTAATTATTCTTATAGTCGGCAACTTGTTTATAATTTGTGTGAAAATATTCAATTTCGATTATTATAACGCTTATCATCAATAGTATTTTTAACCATTTCTATATTCCAAATATAACAAATGTCTAGATATATCGAAATTTGGCAATGTTGTAACTTATTTGTAGGCTAAAAAAGCTCGGAATATTTGGTCTAGGTTAAATTACTCTTTTACTATTAGAGTTTGATTTTTTTTAACTTTTTAGTAGTAAAAGAGAAGTATATGATAGATTATGGGTCTTTGATTTAAATTAGCAAAAATTCCGTGCATCAAAGGTACATTATTAAAATTATTTTCTTATCAAAATAATAATCGTACTTTATCGTTTTAATAAACTTTTTTAATAGTAACAGTTGAATACATGCTAAGGCATTAAAAAATAACATGTTAAAGTGTTGGCATTATTTATGATAAATTAATATGTATTTTTTTGAGATAATTAATGAGTAACACATTTACATTTAATGACGCGATAATTGTACTGATTTATTTAATTGCAGTATTAAGTATGGCGTTTTATTATTCTCGAGGTAAAAGTAGTTCTACACAAGATTACTTTTTAGCAGGGAAAAATATGGGATGGGTTGCTATCGGATTATCAATATTTGCAACTAATATATCAAGCGAACACTTTATAGGGTTAGCCGGTTCAGGGTCTGTTAGTGGTTTGGCAGTCGGTCAATTTGAATTAATGGCTATTTTTATCTTAATCTTTTTGGCTTGGTTTTTAACCCCGATATTCATCAAATCCGGAGTTTATACTGTTCCGGAATTATTAGAAAAAAGATTTGATAAAACAATAGCACAATGGTATTCCGGATTTTCTATTTTTATATATATAACCACCAAAATTTTAGTTACCCTATATGCCGGGGGTATGTTGTTTTATGAAATGTTTCATTTAAACTTATACACCTCGGCAGTTATTATTGTTTTTATTACAGGACTCTACTCAATAATAGGCGGATCGGGAGCAATAATAAGAACTCAAGTGCTTCAATCAGTACTTCTTTTAATAGGAGCTATTTTATTAACAATATTTGGACTTGAAAGAGTTGGCTGGTTTAGTGGGCTATCTGAAGCATTGCCCTCAGATTACTTTACACTTTTTAAGCCAATGAGTGATCCAAATTTTCCATGGACCGGAATTTTATTTGGTGCCCCGATATTAGCATTTTGGTATTGGTGTGCAGATCAATATATTGTACAAAAGATATTTAGCGCAAAATCCATTGAGCACGCAAGAAAAGGCACATTATTAGCGGCGGTCTTAAAAATCTCGCCAATATTTATTTTGGTACTCCCCGGATTAATAGCCGCCGTGCTTTATCCCGAAGTAAAAGGGGATAGAGCTTATCCAACTCTTTTGGCAAGCGACTTATTACCGGTAGGAATTAAAGGAATAGTAGTTGTAGGATTGCTTTCCGCTATCATGTCGTCATTAGCAAGCACTTTTAATACAGCAGCCACACTATTTACTTTTGACTTTTAAAAAAAAAGATATCCTAAAGAAAGTGAAGAAAAACTTGTTTTAATCGGTAGGTTAGCTACTACAGCAATTGTTTTGGTAGCAATTTTAATTATTCCAATAGTAAAATTGTTCAATACACAAATTTATTTATTTATTCAAAGTTTTCAAGCGTGTGTCAGTCCTCCGATTACCGCAGTCTTTTTATGGGGTTTAATATTTAAATTTGTTAATACAAGGGCTGCTATGATGAGTTTAATTTTTGGTGAAATAATAGGATTGTTTCGTTTGTCATTAGACGGTTTAGTTAATTCAGGGATAATTTCAGGTCCTTTTTGGGTTATGATTGCGAATGTGAATTTTTTACATTTCTCAATTTTTCTATTTGTACTTACTTCAATATTGATACTTAGTATAAGTTTGGCAACTACAAAAGCAAATCAAATTGTGCCTGAAAATTGGTATGTACTTGCAGCCGATTCAACAGCAGGTACAAAAATAAGTTTAGGAATAAAAGAAAGATTTATAAACAGTGTTTTTATCACAATTTTCTTATTTGCCGTGATTATTGTTGTGTGGGGATTATGGACGTAAGAAATTACATATTAATAAATAACTAACAATCAATTAACATTAGGAGCAAACCAAAATGAAAAAAGGATTGGTTACCCTCTTTATTCTTTTAGCAGCATCGTTATTGAATGCACAATGGATTCAATACGGTTTTGAAACCGCTAACGCTGATACATTTTTTCAGCATCCGCCCGCAAATTCAGGTTTAGGGACCGGCAGCGGCTCATTAATTTTATCAGATATTACATCAAACCCGGACCCATATCACGGACCGGCAGCATGTAAAGTAGAATGGACAGTCCACTCTTCAGAAAGTTGGGGTGGTTTTCAACAAATGATGCATCTTAATCCAATTACCGGACCTCAAGAGTATATTGATATGTCGATGGCTTCGGAATTGAGATTATGGTATTATAATCAATTACCTTCAACTCAACCCGGCTTAGTTCACATGCGTTTTAAATTGCATGAAGCAGGCGGTCAGTCAGATTATTGGAATAACCAAAACGATCATGAAGATTGGTATTTACAAGTTGACGGATTTTATGATGCCCAACCAGGTTGGCAGATGTTAACTATTCCTCTAACTGATTTGGGTGCAGGATCTCCGACTTCTACCGGTTTTACTTTACCGGGATGGAGTGGTACACAAAATAACGGTGTTTTAGATTTTGAAAAAATTATCGGTTTTAGTCTTGAATTCACTACTCCGGGTATTGTTAATAACGGTACAGCTAACGGTGTAGTTGTTTGGGATAAATTAACTTTATGGGGAAATAAATATACACCGCTTTCAACATTTGATGCCAATACCGGATATTTTGAAGTTGACAATATGGGTTGGGCAGGTGCAGGCGGAATGGGTAACCTTGTTATAGGTGATATGACAACAAATCCGTTTGAAGGTGCAGCATCTTTACAGATGGATGCTACCGTTAACATGAGTCAATCATGGGGCGGCTATGTAAATGCCCGTCATAATATTGGTGGATATTGGGAAGATTTATCAGCCAGAACAAACTTATATGTTTATATTAAAGTACAGACTCCGTTTACCGGAACAGATCAAAGAGTAACTTTACGTTTTATGTTATTTGATGATAGTGACGGTGCAGACGAACAATGGTATCATAAAGTAAATGTTAATTTATACCAATCCTCTGAATGGCAGAAAATTGCTATTCCTTTAGTAAATCTAGAAGGAACAGGTGATGATAACGTTTTAACTTCAGACGGATTTAGAATACCAGCATGGGAAAGCTATAGCGGTAATAATCTTTTAGATTTAAATAAAATTAAAGCTTGGAAATTTGAATTCTCGGGTACAGGCGATTTTGGTGCTCAGGGAGAAGTATCAACCGGTACTATCTTAGTTGATATAATCCAGCCAGCCGGTTATAGAGAAACAGATAATACGCCTCCGGATCCTCCGGCAGGATTATTAGGTGTTCCTGGAAGTTTTACAAACTTAATTACTTGGAATGATGTTCCTAATGAAAACGGTGAAAAATATGATATCTATTACAGCACAGTTCCGAACTTTAGTGTTGAAACCGCTGATGTTGTTAAATTAGGAGTTGCTGAAAATACTCAATTAATAGAGCACTTATTACGTGCGCCCGGAACAGACCAAGCTACTACATATTATTATGCAATAGTTTGTACAGATAAAGCAGGAAATGTTGGACAACCGGCATTTTTAGGCTCACCTATTACTAATACTGCTAAAGGAGTTGTTACAATTTCTCAAAATCCTCCAGCAACAACATTTGTAGCTGACGGTTTATTAAATGAATGGTCAAATATTACTCCTGTTAGTATGAAAATTTCTGACGGTAGCGCATTCTTGGTTGCAAATCAACAAATCACTAATGATGACGATTTATCTTTATTAGCTTATGTTGCAATAGATAACGAAGCATTGTATGTGGCTTTTGACGTTACAGATGATATTGTTTCTTTTGATCCTACTTTAGCTTCTTATTTAAATGATTGTCCTGATATGTTTATCGGTTTATACGATTGGCACGGAAAACCACACTCAGGTAAAGAAAGAGGAGCAGAACCTGATTATCAATTAAGATTCGCAAAAGATAGATTATTAATTGACGGAACTAACTGTGATAGTTTAGCTTTACCGGGTACAACTTATTTCTGGGGAGAAAAATTCCCTGCAGGTTATACAATTGAAGCAAAAATTCCGTTAGTAGATTTAGCAACAAAACGTAATGCAGGTCAAACTAACTTTGACTCTTTGTTTGTACCAAAATTAGGTATGCGTATTCCTTTCGATTTTTCTGTTAATGATGCTGATGCTACAGGAACAAGAGAAGGTATTATGTGTTACTCACCTTTTAACGAAGATCAATCATGGTCATCACCTTCACGTTGGTTACATACATGGATCGGAAATGCTTGGACAGGCGTAGAAGATGAATTAACAAGTCCGTTTACTTACTCATTATCACAAAACTATCCTAACCCGTTTAATCCTGTTACAACTATTAAATATACATTGAAAGATGCCGGTAAAGTATCAATTAGAGTATATGATGTATTAGGTAGATTAGTTACTACATTAGTTAATGATGTACAGAATCAAGGAAGTTATACAGTTAATTTTGATGCTTCAAATTTAGCAAGCGGAATGTATATCTATAAATTAGAATCAGGTTCATTCCAAGCTGTTAAGAAAATGATGTTATTAAAGTAAAAGAAATACAAAGCGGAGCGAAAAGCTCCGCTTCTTTAAATGTATATTATGGAAACGTTCTTTAATTTTGGAGGTCTTTTATGTTGAAAAACTTTTTTCCAACATTAAAAGCTTTAATTATTTTTTTGTTTATTTCAAATTTGTATTTAATTGCCGGTACAACAGGCAAAATAGTCGGTAAAATAACCGACGAAAACGGTGATCCAGTTATTGGTGCCAATATAGTTGTTGAAGGTACTTACTTAGGAGCTGCCGCAGATGAAAGCGGCTACTACTATATTAATAGTGTTCCGCCCGGTACTCATCGTTTAATAGTAAGTGCAATAGGGTTTCATAAATTGACTGTAGAAAAAGTGATGGTTAAAATTGACTTAACAACAAAAGTTGATATTAAACTTACTTCTACTGCTTTTCAACTTGGCTCTGATGTAGTTGTTCAGGCTTCACGCCCTTTAGTTCAAAAAGATTTGACTAGTACCTCCGCAACTGTGAGCAGCGGAGAGATTAAACTTATGCCGGTTGAAAGCGTTAATCAGCTAATCAACCTACAAGCCGGGGTAGTTGGCGGGCATTTTAGAGGCGGTCGTTCAAATGAAGTTGCTTATTTAATTGATGGTGTTTCGGTTTCAGATGCCTACAATAGTGGTTTTTCATTAGAAGTTGAAAACTCTTCGATTAGACAAATGGAAGTAATTACCGGTACGTTTAATGCTGAATACGGACAGGCAATGAGTGGTGTTGTTAACATTGTTACTCAAGATGGTTCTAATAAATTTGAAGGATCTGTTTCAGGTTATGTCGGTAATTATTTAACAAATCATTCCGATATCTTTCAAAATTTAAATAAAATTGATAGAGTTCCTGTTAGAGATATTACCTTTAATTTAAGCGGACCAATTCCGATAATAAATAATTTTACCTTTTTCTTTACCGGTCGTTATTTTGAAAATGATGGTCACCTTTACGGTAAAAGGGTTTATAATACTACAGATGATGTTCCGGTATTTCCAAATCCTTTAGATCAATCTGTTTGGATTCCTCAGAACACTGGAGATAACGATTACGTTGCGATGAATCCGTTCAAAAAATATTCCTTTAATACGAAAGTAACTTATTCATTACCGTCAATTAAAATTAGTTATTCATTATTCTGGGATCAGACTAAAGCAAGATATTATGATCATGCTTATAAATGGACCCCTGACGGTATAATGAATCATTATAAATCAAATATTGTAAATAGTTTACAGTTTACTCATTTTATTTCTCAAAGTACATATCATAGCTTAAAAGTTTCATCAAATTTCTTTAATTATTGGGGAAATTTGTATTCCGATCCTTTCGATCCACGATATGTTGATCCTTCTAGAGGAACTGCTCTTTCAAATTATACGTTCCGTTCCGGTGGTAATCAAGGAAATAGATATGATAGAAAAACTTTAACTTATATTTTACAATACTCTTTAACTTCTCAGATAAACAAAGAACATAAAATTGGTATTGGTGCAGAACTTCAATTACATGATATTTATAATCATGGTATGGATTTAATAAATTTTACCGATGGTGTATTGGATAGTAACGGTGTTGAAATATTTACACCGGGATACCCGAATTTAGGTACAATTACCGATGCGGGTAGTAATCAAGCATATAGAAAAAAACCATACGAATTTTCAGCTTATATTCAAGATAAGATGGAATATGACATTATGATTATTAATGCCGGTGTTCGTTTGGATTATTTTAATCCTAATGCTTCATTACCGTACGATTTACGTAACCCCAGCAATAACCCAAACTTTCCGGGTGCCGGAATGTTTAAAGATGCTAACGATAAAATTCAGATTAGTCCGCGTTTAGGAGCATCATTCCCAATTACCGAAAGCGGAATTATCCGTTTTTCTTACGGACACTTTTTCCAAAGACCTGATTTATCTAATCTTTACACAAATCCTGATTTCATAGTCCGTCCTGGTATTTCATTAAACTCTATAACAGGAAATCCCGATATTAAACCAATGAAAACCGTTCAATATGAATTAGGTTTACAACAAGTGTTATTTACGGATTATTCATTAAATCTAGTTGTATATTACCGAGATATCAGAAACTTATTGGGCATGGAAATTATAAATACTTATGACGGTATTGCCTATGCTAGATATGTAAATAGAGATTACGGCAACGTGAAAGGATTTATTATTACTTTTGATAAAAGATTTACAGATTATTTTAGCGCAAAAATTGATTACACATATCAAATTGCAGAAGGAAATGCTTCTGACCCGATGACTGTTTTTAACAATAATCAAACAGATCCCCCGATTGAAACTACAAAAAAAGTGTTACCTTTAAATTGGGATCAACGTAATACATTGAACCTTTCTGTTAATATTGGTGAACCGGGTGATTGGAGTATCGGACTTATATTTAAATACGGATCAGGTTTCCCGTACACCGAAGATACCAGAGTTTCACAAGGTGTTAGATTTGAAAACGGCGGTATAAGACCTTATACAATCGATTTAGATTTGCGTGCAGAAAAGAACTTCAGAATAGGTAGTTATTTTATTAATACTTATTTGTTAGTTTATAATGTTTTGGATATTAAGAATGAAACAGGAGTATATGCAACTACCGGTAGAGCTACAAATGACTTAAACACTAAGACTGCCGGAGATATAATAGGCTTAAATACACTTCAGGAATTCATTAATAATCCAAGTATGTATAATTCCCCACGCGAAATCCGACTTGGTTTTGGTATCGGGTTTTAATTAGCTAAACGGAGAAAATTATGATTAAAAGATTTTATTTATTAATAACTTTAATTTTAATAAGTGTATCACTTTTTGCACAAGCAACTTCTCAAACATTAAAGTATAGAGGAGATGCGAGAGGTGATTATAACTTTAGAAAAAAAGGAATAATGGACGGTAATCAAGTCCGTACTTTATTTTACAATAACGGTGAAGTAGGGCAGTGGCCGCTTCAACCATCCGGTGAATGGCCAAAAGGAACAGGACAATCATATCTTGATGGTGTATGCGTTCTTGTTACATCCGAAATTACTGCACCGGGAACAGGACAATTGGTTCACCCTTTGCAAACATCATATCGTGAATGGATGGATAAAGATCCTAACACAGGCAAAATATGGGGTCTTGAACCGGTACCCGGCTATGTTAATGCTTCTTCTGAAAAACCTTCTATTAATACAAACCCTACTACTT
>JAEXOD010000131.1 GCA_023447335.1 Bacteroidota bacterium | reverse complement strand
GCCTGAAGCGATTAATGAAGATATTTTAGCACCATTTAATTATTTTGGAATTTCCGATAATGTTGATTTAGGGAGTATTAGTTGGGTTAATGGAAGATATCAACCAAGTGAACTAACTAATATTTTTACACAAAACGACTCCAGAACAGCTCTTATAATTGATAAATGTAAATATTATCTTTCTGATTACCAAAACGTTTGCGCATTAGGATTTTGTGTCTCAGTTGAACATGCAAAATATATGGCGGAAAAATTTATAACTGCTGGGTTAAAAGCGGATTATTTAGTTGCCGAGAGGAACGAATACCGAGATGAGTTAAATAGAAAATTAAGAAAGAAAATAATTAATTATTTATTTGTTGTTGACATATTTAACGAAGGTGTTGATATACCTGAAATTGATACAGTGCTTTTTTTAAGACCCACTGAAAGCTTAACAATCTTTTTACAGCAATTAGGAAGGGGGTTACGTAAAATAGATAATAAAGAATGTTTAACAGTGTTAGATTTCGTTGGAAATGCACGTGCAGAATATAATTTTGAGGAAAAATTTAGAGCAATAATTGGTAAAACTAAACATTCTACTCTTGAAGAAATAGAAAAGGATTTCCCTGTTTTACCGTTGGGTTGTTCAATAATAATTGAAAAAAAAGCGAAGGAGTATATTCTAAATAATATACGGGGTTATATAACAAAAACCAGAAACAATATAATTAATTTGATTATCAATTTTCAACATAGATATAACATTGAATTAAATTTGAAAAATTTTTGTAAAATGAATAACCTTACTTTAGAGAGAATTTACAAATCAATTTGTTGGACGGAATTTCTATATGAAGCGAAAATTATAAAGGAATTTGATGGGACTGATTTAAATATTTTGACAAAGATGATTTTTAGAAAATGGTTGATATGTGATTCTTATAGTTATTTAAGTTTTGTGCTTCAGGTAGCAAAAAATAACTTTAATGTGAAATCATTTGAATCTGAAACAGATAAATTAATGATTAATATGTTGTATTATGATTTTTATACTGAATCGAAAAAATATAATACTGTTACGGATGCCATAAAACAGATTGGAAGAAATGAATTTATTAAGAACGAAATTATTGAATTTCTTGAATATCGCTTAGATGTTATCTCTCACATGGAATATGAAGAAAAATTACCATACAACCAACCTCTTATGGCCCATAGCAGATATACACGTGATCAAATATTATCGGCATTTAATTTTAATACTTTTGAAAATAAAAGTAGAATAAGTGAAGGGGTGGCGTATAATAAGGAATTAAATACAGAGTTGATTTTTATTACACTTGAGAAAAGTGAAGATGACTATTCACCTACAACTATGTATAATGATTATGCAATTAATGACTTACTGTTTCATTGGCAATCGCAAAATGCTACCGCCGAGACTTCACCAAAGGGTTCGTCATACATTAATCATCATGCAATTAATAAAAATATTTTACTATTTTTACGTGAATCAAAAAAAGACGAGTACAAGAGAACTCAAGGTTATGTATTTTTAGGTCGGGCTAAATATGATAGTCACAATGGAAGTAAACCAATGAATATTATTTGGAAATTGGAAAGTCCATTACCAAACAATCTAAAAAGGGATGCCGAAAAACTAGCTGTTTAATTTAAATTATTTCATTTCTTCTTTTCTTTCACTATTTTTACATTAATAAATCTATAGTGTTAATGTCGAATAACTTAAATACACCGGTTAATTATTTAAAATCTGTGGGGGCAAAACGTGCAGCAGCTTTTGCCAAAGTGGGTATAAAGACCGTAAATGATTTATTGTTTTATTTTCCTTCAAAACATTTAGACCGCAGTAAAATGCTAAATGTAAAAGAAGTTATTTTTTATGTGGGGCAAGGTTTTGAAGGTGAGGTTACCGTAATCGGCAAAGTAATGCATACGGAAAAAGTACATTACGGTAAAAAATCGTTGTTGAGGATTGAGTTCACTACGCCAAAAGGGATGTTTTCTTGTGTGTGGTTTCAAAGAATTAGTTATTTTGAAAAAGTTTTTACAGTTAACGATACTTATGCAATTTCGGGAAAACCGAGCCTTTCCCGTTACGGAAATTTACAATTTACTCATCCCGATTATGATAAACTTAAAGAAGAAGAAACTGATTTTTTACATACGGGTAAAATAATCCCGATTTATAAAGTACCGCAAGAACTTAAAGATGTTAGTTTGGGTGAATATGGTTTACGTTCAATAATAAATGACGTGGTATCAAATTACGTCGGTATGGCTGCCGAAACATTACCCGCAAACATAATATCAAAATATAATTTACTTTCAATTAACGAAGCGTTACAAAATATTCACTTCCCTGAAAATATCGATAAACTTAATAGTGCAATTAATAGATTTAAATATGAAGAATTATTTTATATTGAGTGTCTTGTTGCCTTAAAGCATCAACACTATAAACTAAGTAATACAGGTATAAGTTTCTCGGTATATTCCGAACCGATTAAAAGATTTCTAAATTCATTACCCTTTGAATTAACACAATCACAGTTAAAGGTGCTTGGCGAAATACGCAGGGATATGGAAAGCCCAAAACCGATGAATAGATTGCTTCAGGGGGATGTCGGAAGCGGTAAAACGGTGGTTTCGGTTATTTCCATGATAATTGCAGTATCTAACGGATATCAGGCAGTTTTAATGGCTCCGACAGAAATTTTAGCACAACAACACTTTAAAAGCATAAGTAAAATGACCGAAATATTAGGTTATGAAATAGGACTGTTAATAGGAAGTCAAACAAAAGCAGAGCGAATAGACATATTAAGCCATATTGCATGCGGAAAAATAAATATTGTTGTAGGCACTCATGCATTAATTGAAGAAAAGGTTGAATTTAACAAATTAGGTTTGGTTATTATTGACGAACAGCATAGATTCGGAGTAAATCAAAGATCATTATTAATTGATAAAGGAGTTACACCGGATATTTTAGTAATGTCCGCAACCCCAATACCAAGAACTTTAAGTATGACCGTTTACGGCGATTTAGATATTTCGGTAATAAATGAATTACCAAAGGGTAGATTGCCGATTAAAACATTTCTGCGAGCTGATACGGCGTTGCCAAATATTTATTCTTTTATAGTAGAAAATTCTAGAAAAGGATTTCAAACATTCTTAGTTTATCCTTTAGTTGAAGATTCCGAAAAACTGGATTTAAAAGCTGCCGAAACATACTATGTGCATCTTTGCGAAAACGAATTAAAGGAAGTAAGAGTAGGGCTATTACACGGAAAAATGAATTGGAAAGAAAAAGAAGAAATAATGCTTGAGTTTTCCAAAGGTAAATATGACGTACTAATAGCAACAACAGTTATTGAGGTGGGGATTGATATACCAAATACAAATTTAATAGTAATTAACGATGCTTTTAGATTCGGTTTATCGCAATTGCATCAATTACGGGGAAGAGTCGGGAGAAGTGATTTGCAGTCATATTGCATTTTAGTGGTTTCCCCGGATTTATTGGTTAATATCAATAAAATTAATCTAAATTTTAACTATTTAAGCAAAAAACAAATTGAGTATTTTAAAACGCAAATTCGCATGCGAAGTTTAGTACAGTTTTCAAGCGGTTTTGATTTATCGGAAATAGATTTAAAACTTCGCGGACCGGGAGATATTTTCGGAACGAAACAAAGCGGTTTTCCTGAGTTAAAATTTGCCGATATTGTTAATGATTCTGATATTTTAACCAATACAAAAGAGGAAGCTTTTTCGATTATATTAAACGATCCTAAATTACAAAAACAAGAAAATATAATTGTAAAAGAAACAATACATAAAAAGTATTATGATAATTTGGTTTACAGCGAAATAGGATGAGAATAATTTTGAATTTTGAATTTTGAATTCTGAATGCTGAATTGAAAAAATAATTTTCAATGATGAATTAATTCTTCAAAATGGTAGCCGGGTAGTATAAATACAAAATAATCTGGTTCGAAATGTAGCCAATTCCTTTAGGGATTTGGGGGAATAATTTTGAATTTTGAATGTTGAATTGGAAAACAATTTTGAATGATGAATTAATTTTTTAGAATGGTAGCAGGATAGCATTAAAACAAAATAATTAGGTTTGAAAATTAGCCAATTCCTTTAGGGATTGGGGAGAATAATTTTGAATTGTGAATTTTGAATGTTGAATTGGAAAAATAATTTTCAAAGATGAATTATGAATTTCAAATTGAAAAAATAATTTGGAATGTTAAATTAATTCTTAAAAACGGTGGCAGTATAAAAAAAAACCCCTTTGGTAAGGGGTCAAGTAAAAATTACTATCGTTCACGCATTTGTGTGCCTTTTGAAGCTCTTCTTTTTGCTTTAATACGTTCCATGCGTTTTTCAACCGACGGTTTTGTAAAAGCAGTTCTTTTTTTGTATTCTTTTAAGATACCGCTTCTTTCATATTTTTTCTTGAATCTCTTCAACGCTCTGTCGATTGATTCGTTTTCTTGAACGACTATTCCTACCAAGTTTATCACCTGCCTTAAAAGTTTAAAAAATATCGTCCTTAAATTTAATAATATTTTTTTGGTTTTGCAAGTTAATAATTTTGGGTAAAACTACTTGGATACGTAACCGCGATTTTTTGCGTAATCGTAAAGTTGGGTGTATAACATTTTGCGAGCACGGTGCAAACGACTTCTTACGGTACCTACCGGGCAATCCACAAAATCTGCAATTTCTTCGTAAGTAAAACCTTCGATATCGTTTAAAATAATTACCGTTCTAAAATCTTCCGGAAGTTTTTCTAAAGCTATTGATATATCATCATCCAAAAGTTGATTAAAGGCATCTTCTTCATAATGCTTTGTTTTAATTTCGCTTTCGGCAATTGTTTCGTAAAAATTCTGAACATCGTCGTAATCAACACGTGAAGGACCTTTAACTCCTTTCCTAAATTCGTTAATAAAGGAGTTTTTAAGAATTCTAAATAGCCAGCCTTTTATGTTTGTACCACGTTCAAATCTATCAAAAAAGCGGAATGCCTTAATTAAGGTTTCCTGAACAAGGTCATTAGCTTCATCACTATCGCCGGTCATTTGAAAAGCAAAATTATACAAAGAAGTGGTATGAGGAATCACCTCTTTTTCAAATTCGGCATAATCGACTTTGTTTAAAGTATTCTCTTTTTCGTTCGCTTCCTGATACATCAATTAGTTAATTTTATTTAAAAATAATTGAATTATAAATATAACTCTTTTTAATCAAAATGTCATACAAAAAACCGTTTATAATAGTATATCTTGTCTTATTATTTTCTAAAATCGCAAAATTTGCCGGATTTCCTAATGAAATTTCGTTAGGTGCAATAAAATCGGGTGAAACTATATTAATCGGAAGTTTTGTAAATTGTAGTTTATCGGGTATATTTTTAACTTTTATATAACAATATCCGGAAGATAACAATTCGTCAAAATCCAAATTTTCGGTGTCTTCAATGTTTTCGAAAGTCGTTTCGTAAACTTTACCCGGTACAACCAACATACTATCAAAGCAGAATTCGTCATGTCCGAAAAATGTGGATTGGTCTCCAAATTCGGTAATTGAACTACGGAAAAAAACTTCCTTGCTTTTATGTGTAGATTCATTTCTATTAATTGCAATATCTGTTGTAATAATTGAATCGGCTATTACTGTTTTTACGTTGCGAATTAACATATCGTATAGAACATTATTATTTTCCGGAATTGCAAAATAGTCGTCTATATTGTTACTGTTATAACTTTGGGTTGCTATTGAGTATAATCCGGAAAGTATTGCTAAATAATTAAGTTTTCTTACAAATTGTTTTTCATAATCATCTTTCCACCCGCCGGATTCTATTAAAATAGAACTTGTGCCCCACTTAACAAAATTATCACCGAAAGCACGAGGCTCAAAAGAATCGTCATATCTTCCGATATGTCCGGGTATAAATTTAGATAACGATTTGTTCATATCAACAATTACTTTCATACCGTTACTTCTAACATCATTAATTTCTTTATCATAATTAAAAGCCGGCAACAGAATAGAAATAGTTGCTGTTTTGTAAGTATTACCCGCAGTATAAAGTGATCCTTGATCATGTAAATTAAACCCGAATTTTGGTTTTAATCGTTTTTGCAGTTTTACCAGCATTCTAGATTCAGGGTTGGTTTTTCTTAGGGCGTCACGGTTCAAATCAATTTTCGCTCTGTTTCGGCGAGTATATCTTTCGGCACCGTCAGGGTTTACCATAGGCACAAAATGAATTGTAAGTTTATTTAACAACAATTCCTTAAGTTCGGTAAACTGAGTTTTATTCTCAAAAAAATTAAACAAATCCAATAACGCCATTGTTGCGGTTGGTTCGTCACCATGCATTTGAGACCACGCAAAAACCGTTATATCTCCCTTACCGAGAGTAAGCATATTTATTGATCGTCCTTCAATAGATTTACCGACTTGCTCAAATTTAAAGGTTTTATTGTTCCCTTTTTCCCGCAAAATAGGCATTAGATCAGAATGAGTAAAGCGTTTAATCGTAATTCTGTTTTCTTTAAAGTTTTCGTAAGTATTATATAAATCATTAATCGGTAAACTTTGAGCAGATAGGTGTCCAAAAATTAAAACAAACAAAACAAATAGTATTGATTTTTTATCCATTTTTACGCTAAATTTAATTAAACAATTTTTGAATATAATATACTAATAAATTAGGAAAAAATATGTCCACTTCAAAATTAAAATTGGGATCATTAATTCCGCAGTTTAATTTAATAGCGGTTGACGGGAATTATTTCGGTCACGACTCGTTTGCGGATAAAAACATATTAATTATTGTTTTTAGTTGTAATCACTGTCCGTATGTGCAAGCTTACGAAAAAAGGATAATATCATTGCAAGATAAATATAGGGAGAGTGTTGCTGTTTTAGCTATAAATAGTAATGACGATTTAGGTTATCCGGAGGATAGTTTTGAAGAGATGAAAAAACGTGCAGAAAAAATTGGCTTTAATTTTCCTTATTTACGCGATGAAAGTCAAGAAACGGCTAAAAGTTTTGATGCTACTCATACTCCTGAAATTTTTATGTTTAATGAAGAAAGAAAATTAATATTTCACGGAAAAATTGACGATAATTGGCAAAATGAAAATTTGGTAAAGCACAAATATTTGGAAAACGCCATAAATGAACATTTAAACGGAGAAGAAATTTCTGTACCGGAAACTTTTACGATCGGTTGTACTATTAAATGGAAATAAGTAGGACAAATATTTTACGGAAATATAAGCATATTAATTAAAGGTTTATTTGTTTTATTAGTTATCATTTAAATAAATAGGCTGTCAAGTAAAGCTATTAAATCCTTTTTTATAAAGGGTTTTTGTAAATAATGGCTGCATCCCGCCGCAAAGAATTCTTGTTTTTCTGCTTCGGTAGTATATGCGGTAACTGCAATAATAGGAACATTTTTATAGATCATATTTTGTCTAATCTCTTTTGTTAATTGTATTCCGTTCATCCCAATACCCAAGTTAATATCCATTAAAATTATATCATATTTTTTCTTGTTAATAAGTTTTAATGCAGATGTTGCATCCATAGCTTTTTCTAATTTATATTTATTTTTTAGAAATTGGCTTACAACACTTTGATTTATTTCATCATCTTCAACATATAACACTAACGGTAAAAAATTCAAAGTTCTGGGTTTTTCGATACTAATATAACTTTCTGATGTTTTAATTAAAGGTGAAGTTACAATAAGATCAGAAGTAATTCTCGGAAGTTCTAAAGTAAAAATAGAACCTTTTCCAAGTGTGCTTTCAACGGTAATATTGCCTTTAAAGAGATTAGTAATTTTCTTTGCAATTGTTAATCCTAAACCGGTACCTTCAAAACTTCTATTTAGTCCTTCGCTTCCTTGCCTAAAAGCTTCCCAAATTATATTAATCTTCTCGGGAGAAATACCAATTCCGGTATCAATTACATTTATATAAAATTTATTGTTGTCAAATTCCGGTTTAATACCGATTTCGATAGTGATGCTTCCTTCTTCCGTATATTTTAGTGCATTATCAATTAAATTATGAATAACACGCGGAAAATAATAATCGTCAAGTTCTGCATAGATAAACTCTTGTTTAGCAATTATATTAAATTGTAGATTTTTTTGAATTGCCGAGCTATAGAACAAATTAGCAACATTTTTAATAGTTTCTACAACTTCAATTTGTTTAAAGGTTAAATCAACTTTTTCGGATTCAAAATTTGAAAGATCAAGTATTAAATTTAATGTAGCGTTTAACCTTTTTGCGGAATTATATATAGCATTAGCCATAATTAGATGATCTTTTTCATTTAACTCATCGCTTAATAATGCAGAAAACCCCAATATTCCGTTTAAGGGAGTTCTAAATTCATGGTTCATATTTGCAATAAAGTTAGTTTTAAGTCTATTCATTTCTTCGGCTCGTTCTAAGGCTTTATGCAAATTTTGCTCCATTTCAATCTTTTCGGTTATGTCTTCCTTTACCGCAACATAATGGGTCGTTTCTCCTAAGTCGTTTTTTACGGGGGATATTGTTGCAGATTCCCAATAGTGCTCCCCGTTTTTCTTTTTATTGTGAAAAATACATTTCCATTCTTTTTCGGAATTTAATATATTCCCCATCTCGTCATCATCTTTTCCGATTTCTACCCCTGATTTTAGAAAACTTGGATTTCTTCCTAAAATTTCGTTGTACGTGTAACCACTTACCTCCAGGAATTTAGGATTTACGTATTCTATAATATTTTCTTTATTTGTAATCATTATTGAAACTTGACTTTGTTCAACTGCACGCGATAGCTTCTTTAAATTTATTTCGGCTAATTTAGATTCGGTTATATCTGTAATGAAACCTTCAAGATATTTTAACTCACCGCTTTCGGAATACACACCATAACCACGTTCCCAAAAATATCGAGTTTCACCGCTTGCCGTTATAATCGGATAGCTGTTATGTTGAAACGGTTCTTTCTTTTTTATTGATTCTTGTACTTTATTGAATAGTCTATTTTGGTAATCTGCTCTTACAATATCATTAAAAGCCAATTTTTTGTTAAATAAAAAATCATCTGCTGAGTAGCCGGTAATGGCTTTACAACCTTCACTTATAAATACCATTGTCCAATTTGGATCGTTTTTACAACGATAAATAAAACCGGGTAGGTTATTAATCATATCGCGTTGCCTTTGCTCATTTTCTAGTAAGGCTAACTCTATGGCGCGTCTTTTCGTTATATCACGAAAATTAACTAAAATTCCGTTAATTATCGGATCATTTATTAAATTTTTTGCCGTTAATTCAATCGGTTTGTAGCTATTATCTTTGCACTTATATCTAAATGTAAATGATTTTGAAGAATTATTTCTTTCTAATAGTAAATTTATCTCATCGTTTAAATTTTTAATATCTGTCGGATCTACGTTTAGGAAGCTGTTAGTATTGATTAGATCACTCGGAAGCCAGCCGAAATTTTTAGTAATATTAGGGCTAACATATTTGATAATAAAATTGCTGTCTATTATAACAATAACTTCGGAGATGTTGGTTATCATTGAACAATGTCTTGCTTCGCTTTCTTGAAGCAACTTCTCCGATATATTATATTCTGCAATCTTATCGTGCAAATTTTTATTTAATTTATTAAAGCTTTCAGCCAAAATTATTTGTTCATAAGTACCCTGTTTTTCTGCAATAAGTTTAACATTCCCTTCAGAAAGTCCTTCAATTGTTTTTGTAAGCTGCACTATCGGGATGGCAATAAACTGAGCCAATAATAGACAAATACAAATTGCACCGGCTAAAATTCCTATACTAATTAATATACAAGTTAAAAGGATAGTTTGCATTTTATTTTCTACATCGGTTAGTCTTATACAGGCTCCGAACAAATAATGACGTCCTAATGAGTCGCTATAAGGAACAAGTACAACTCTTATTTTACCCCATTTATCTTCAATTATTTTATAAGTTACTTTCATATTATTAAAGACTTGATTATATGCATCGGGATTGGAATGTCTTTCAAAAAAAGCCGCATGTTTATTATTCCCGATTTTCATATCCGGGGAAGTTGCAGTTGTAAAAACTATGCTATTGTTTATTTTAAGTAAACTCCATATATATTTAAGTCCGAGTACTTTACATAGTTTATTATTTCTTTCAACAATTTTAAAGTATTCACTACTATTAACCGATTTTGAATTTTTTATTTTATCATGATAATCGTTTTGAAGAGTATTTTTTGCCATTATTGCTGCTGTTCGTAACTTTTCGTCAATTCCTTGCAGTAATGCAGTCTTTTGAAAATTATAAAAAGTAACAAAAAATGGAGTAATAGTTAGAACGGCTAACAGAAGCATATAAAATATGATTTTTCTTTGCAAGGTTGGTTTTCTATTCTTTATTAAGGTATAAAGTTTCATATAAGATCCTATTTAGCAAATAATAACTATCTACTTATTTCGTATTTAGTAAAAGTGATTGGATAAATTATTCGGCTTTTTAAATTTATTCAGAATTATGAGCCGTATGATAAGTGTAAAAAATAATTTAAGTCATTTAAATTTTTAGAAAATTCAAGGTAAGTTTTAATTAAGTTAAGTAAATTTTATCATGTAAAATGGTACTTTTTTGCAAAATAATAGCACAAATTTAACAAGTTTAAAAGTGATTTTTTTTGTTAACATATTTATTACTTAATGTAATTGGGATAATTACTAATTTTATTGTTTTTACATTTTATAGAATAAAAATTAACTAGATAGAATAAAAAAAGCTACCAAATTACTTGATAGCTTTATTGCTTACCCCTATATTCAACAAAATGAGTTGTTGAAACTTTATTTAAGTATTGTCATTTTTTTTGCAATTCTAAAACCGTTAGAATTAATTGCATAAATATAATTTCCGCTGGAAAGTCCTGAGGAATCAAAAACAACTGTATGGTAACCTGCCGAAACGTTGCCGCTTACTAATTTAATTACTTCTTGACCTGTCATATCGTAAACGGTTAAATTAATATCGGCATCTGTAGGTAAACCGTATCCTATTGTTGTAGTAGGATTGAAAGGGTTAGGAAAATTATCTTCTAAAATAAAATTATTCGGAATTTCAATATTATTATTATAATTTGAACCAACAGAGGTGGCTCCGGTTAAATTTTCGTTAAAAAAGCTTAAATATTTTGCATCTTGTGAGGTTGAATGCCAAAATGAACCGCCGTGTCCTTGTCCTTGAACTAGTTCAAATATATGATAAAAGCCTAAATTAGTTAAGGCTTCATCAAAAACTATACTTGAATTTGGAGCAACCGTACAGTCATTTGTTCCGCAAGAAATGAAAAAACAAGCGTCTGTAGAATCAAGGTAAGTCATAGGAGAAGCTGCTAAAACTAAATCCGGACAGGTTGTTAGTGCGCAACCTAACAACCTTGATTCCGGTGAGTTAGCTGCATTATGATTAGCCGAAGCACATCCGGCAGCCTCATATCCGTCCATTAATAAAAAATTAGTAGGTCCAAAAAGATCAACTACGGCATGTACTTTACTAGTTACGTTTGTATTTCCCAAATGGTATCCTTCTAAATTTTTTACATTACCGGTTACTCCTAACATAACCGATAAATAAGCCCCTGCAGATTCACCGATAATACCTATACGGTTGGTATCTATGTGATATGTTGAAGCATTTGCCTTTAAAAATCTTATTGCTGCCTTACAATCGTATAGTTGAGCGGGCCATAATGAATCACCGCTTAATCTATAATTTAAATCTGCACATACATAACCATTGTTATAAAATGTTGAAAATGTTGTTGCATCTCCTTTTGCCCCCATCATAAATGCTCCGCCATGTATATGTACTATTAGAGGGGCAGGGGAAGTTACGTTAGAAGGAATATAAATATCCATCATTTGTTTGGTATTGTTGTTGCCGACATAATCTACGTTAGAATAAGTTGCAGTTATACTTTGTGCGTTTATTACATAAGTATATGCTAATATATAAAGTGAAATCAATATAAGTTTGTTTTTCATTTGTTTGTTCCTTTATGATTAAAAATATAGTCGAAAATTTAGTAATTTATTTTTAATCAAAATTTCACTTTTTGTTATATTACTTGTACAAATTATTGAATTATAGATGAAAGACGATTTCAAAAATTATAACGGGTTATATTTACAAAACTATGATTATTTATCGCCCGATTTTTTCTTTGTAGAACTGATTGAAACAAGAAGTCATTTGTTCGATTGGAGAGCAAAACCGCATATACATACTAAATTATATCAATTGTTTTATATAGTGAAAGGGGAAGGAATTTGCTATTTGCCGGATAGAGAAATTAAGTTTGAAAATAAAACGTTTATAATAATACCTCCCGGTTTTTTACATGGGTTTAAATGGCAGCCGAAAATTGACGGACATATTTTTACCGTATCATCCGGATTAGTTGAAAAAGTATTAGAAGCCATTCCGGCGGTTTCGTTAAAGTTTAATACGCCTTCAGTTGTTAGCGGTTTAGACGGATGTAACCGATTTGATTCTTGCTTAAAGATAGTTGACGAAATTTATTTGGAGTTGGCTAATAGATACGCTGAGCGGTTTCAAATGCTTATGTTTATTTTCGGACAGCTTTTAATAAATTCATACAGAATTATTAGTCAAGAAGGACAAGTTATTTCAGGTGAGAATTTATCTAATATTAATATTTTTAACAACTTTCAAAAAATGATAAAACATCATAGTTTTAATCATAAATCGGTTAGTGATTATGCCTCGCGGTTAAATGTATCAAGTATTCAGTTAAATAAAATTTGTAAAAGTATTGTTAACAAACCCGCATTGTGGGTTATTAACGAAATAATTATTTCGGAAATTAAATTGTTACTAACGCACACAGATCTTTCAATTTCTGATATTTGTTATAAACTTAATTTTAATGACCCATCTTATTTTACACGTTTCTTTAAAAAATATACGGGACTTTCTCCCAAAGATTATAGAAGTATTAATAAAAATACATATTTGTAGAAATAATGGCATTGGAATAGAAAATCATTTGAAAATATTCTAAAAATATTGAAAAAAAACGTTATTTTTTAAAGATACCTTGAAATTAACACAAAAAATATTTAATTTTAAGGTAAGAAAAGGGATTTATTTAATTGCCAGCTGAAATGGCATTTTTACCCAAAAAATGGGCAAAATAAGGAGCCAAATAGCCGGTATAACATTAAAAATTTATTTTATTTATGCATGATATTC
The DNA here is from genome assembly GCA_023447335.1 of Bacteroidota bacterium. Lineage (GTDB taxonomy): Bacteria > Bacteroidota > Ignavibacteria > Ignavibacteriales > Melioribacteraceae > JAEXOD01. Next base: position 910 of record JAEXOD010000131.1, on the reverse strand, counting down.
GAAATGTTATCGAAGCTCAAACAAATCTAAAATGTTTTAATTCTTATCAGTATTGTGCAGATGAAGAATTAAAAATACCTACTTTGTCCTATGAAGAGCAGACAAATTTTACCATTTACAAAAATAAATATGGAGAAACAAATACTTCTCTTCAAAACACAATCGATTTGACGAAAACCATTAAAAAACTATCTAATACAGAACCATTATTCCAATATTTTTTAGATGGTTCTAGAAAAACTTATAAGGTAGATGATATTGAGGTTAATAAAAAAATATTTCCAATAATGGCGGGTCAAATAGGTGTAGCTTGTTGTCAAAGAATTAATCCTATGAAATTTTCGTTGGCTCAATTAGAATTGAATAATGTTATTGTTTTACCCACTGAAGCTAATAATGATTTAAGAAATCCAGGGTTGTTTTTGAATCGGCTTAGAGAAGAGATTAACAAAACATTAAACAATAAAGGTAAACGATTTAATATTTCGAAAATTCTGACATACCCAACAAAAAAAGATAGAGATGACGAGGATTTAAAATATGAACAAGCGGGGATTATCAAAATACAAAATGAAATGATTGAGAGTGAGAAAATAATTGTAGGGAATTTGACAGCTAAAAATTTACTTAATCAAAACAGTTATCTAATAAAAGATGGTTCACTACAATATAAACCTTTGAAATCAAGTGATTATAGAGAAATAACAAAAATTAAAAACAATTATCGTTGGGTAGTAGGGGTTTCTAAACTATTTAATCCTGAACTATGTAAAGATAAATTTGGAAAGAGTAATGCATCACATTTAGCAAATCTGAGCCTTTTCCATAGAACACCAGCCTTTATGCTACAATATGAGAGAGATAAAAATGATTTTTTAGGTGATTATAAATATAGCGTATGGTATATACG
>JAEXOD010000109.1 GCA_023447335.1 Bacteroidota bacterium | reverse complement strand
TCTTATCATATCTTGGACCATTCCAAAAACAGGCACATTTGAAACTCGACTAAGCTCTTGAGCGATTGTTTGATGGTTAAACACTTCTCCTTTTGAATCTTGACCTAACTCTCCCAGTAATAAAACTTGCCCCTTTTTTAGTTTACTGACGTCATTAATTAAACTATCAAAACTTGGATTTATTATTTCTTTAAAACGTACATTATTAAACTTTTTTTTAACTAACAAATATTCTGTATAAATATACCTTCCTGAAACAGTTGCATCAAAAAATGTTACAATTTCCTCTGTCTCAGGAAAAAGCTTCAAAATTAGATTAATATTCTCTTCATAATCCATCCTTTCAACAACTCCGGTATAAAAATTTCTATCCGGTACCATATCTTCGCTAAATCCGTTTATACCACAAAACACAACACTTGAATTGCGAAACAAGTCTTCTTTATATTTTTTTACAAAATAAAAAGCATCATTATCTGTGGTTATAACAACTTTGAAATTAAAATTTTTATATTTTTTCTTGAATAAATCATAATAAATAGTTTCATTTTCTTCAAAACTAAAATTTTTAGTATCTAGATATTCAACATAAAGATGTCCCTGAAAATTATTATACATAAATGCACTTCTAATTCCCGATACTTCCATTAAAGTCCATCTAAAATCCGGATGATACGAATTTAAAATGAATACTTGATCATTCCCCTTAGAAAAAACGGACAAACATAAGAAGATTTGAAAAACTATTAAAAGCATTAATTTACGCATATATATCCGCAGATTTTTTAGCACTAAAATTAAAGTAGAAAACTATTACAATTAAAATATTAATATATAACGTTATAACAAAATAACAAAAATAATTTATCATTTTTACTAAAATTAATTAAATTGCTATAGTTTGATAATTTTATTATTTTTGTTATTTAAATTTTATCTAATGCCCCGGTAGCTCAGTAGGATAGAGCGTCAGTTTCCTAAACTGTAGGTCAGAGGTTCGAATCCTCTTCGGGGCACATCTGCTCTCATATCTTTATTTCAAACCCGTTTTAGATTAAATTTTCTCATTAATACGATATAATTTTATATTATTTGATTATAATATTCCTATTTGTGGTTAAGGGAATAATTACTATATTGTTGGGTATTAATAAAAATTGTGAGGAAGAGATGGTTAGAATTATTCTGGTTTGTTTATTTTTTAATTTAACTTGTATAGCTCAGACGCAAAAAATTGTAAAAATATTAGGATCTAATTACTTTGAATTAGATAACGGAAAAAAAGTTAGCTTAATTGATGTTTCTGCACAAGACAATAATAAGAATATAAGATGGTGTACATATAACTTGCTAAACAAGAATTATATTGTAAATTATCATGAAATGAATGAAGACACTGTATTTGTTAAAATATTTTTGCCGATAGAAACAAATCTAATTGACGTTTCTGAATTATTTATGCTGAATGACATCGGACTCTTAAAAAACAAACAATTAACCAATAAATATGATAAAATTTCAATAGCTAACTCAACAGATTTATTGAAAGTTAAAAATAATTTTATACGACCAAACTTAAAAATGCTTCCTTTAGGAATCCTCCATGGATTGCTATCTGTTGGCTCTTTTTCAATAGCAGCATTAAATAACAATAATAATAATGGTTCAACTTTTTTCATTTCACTTGGTATAATTGAAGCTATTGTATCATATTTTACTATAGATTATGCATTAATCAAACAGTATCAGTATTTTAGTAGTAACGAGATTGGGATAAAAGTTCCGATTAAGTAATAACTTTGCAAATTTTTATAATAATTTTACAAAGATTAATAAAAAATAAATTTTCGGTGTTACACTTCCTCTTGCTTTACTAATAAATTTAGTACAAATTCAATTAAAAATCTTTGTCGCTATGCGGCAATATTTAAGAAGTAACCAAGAATTATTTATTTTCTATATCACTTCTCATCTTTTTTCAGATTTTTTTAATAACCAATTTCTAGTAATTTTTTTTAGAAAAATTCGGGAACAATCGACTTGAAAATTTCGTTAAAATGTCATATATTAGCACTCGTAATTATTGAGTGCTAACAACAATTTTTAACAAATTAAAAAAGGAGTAATAAAATGTCAGATTTCAAGATTAAACCCTTGCATGACAGAGTAGTTGTAAAACCAAGCGAAGCCGAAGAAAAAACTAAAGGCGGAATTATATTACCCGATACAGCTAAAGAAAAACCAATTGAAGGAAAAGTAGTTGCAGTTGGTAACGGCAAAGTTTCAGAAGACGGAAAAGTTATGCCGTTAACAGTAAAAGTCGGAGATGTAGTTTTATACGGAAAATATAGCGGTACAGAAATCCGTATAGATCAAGAAGATTATTTAATTATGCGCGAAAGCGATATTTTTGGTATTGTAAACAAATAATAAAAGATTCGGAGGAATATAATGTCAGCAAAATTAGTTGAATATGGTAGCGATGCCAGAAAAGGATTATTAAACGGTGTTGATAAATTAGCTAATGCCGTAAAAGTAACTTTAGGTCCTAAAGGACGTAATGTTATTATAGATAAAAAATTTGGTGCTCCTACAGTAACAAAAGATGGTGTTTCTGTAGCAAAAGAAATTGAATTGGCAGACCCGGTTGAAAATATGGGTGCTCAGATGGTTCGTGAAGTTGCTTCAAAAACAAGTGATGTTGCAGGTGACGGTACAACAACCGCAACTGTTTTAGCTCAAGCAATTTATCGTGAAGGTCTAAAAAACGTTACTGCCGGTGCAAATCCTATGGATTTAAAAAGAGGTATCGATTTAGCCGTTACTAAAGTTATAGAATATTTAAAATCAATTAGCAAAACTGTTGAAGGAAGAGAAGAAATTGCACAAGTTGGTTCAATTTCTGCTAATAATGATAATGAAATTGGCAATTTGATTGCAGACGCTATGGAAAAAGTAGGTAAAGACGGTGTTATTACTGTTGAAGAAGCAAAAGGTACAGAAACAAACTTAGAGTTTGTCGAAGGTATGCAGTTTGATCGCGGATATTTATCTCCTTATTTTGTAACAGATAGCGAATCAATGGAAGCTGTTTTAGAAAACCCATATATCTTAATTCACGATAAAAAAATTAGTGCAATGAAAGACTTATTACCTATTTTAGAAAAAGTTGCTCAAGCAGGTCGTTCATTGTTAATTATTGCCGAAGATTTAGAAGGCGAAGCTTTAGCTACATTAGTAGTTAATAAATTACGCGGTACTTTAAGAATTTGCGCAGTCAAAGCTCCGGGTTTTGGTGATAGACGTAAAGCAATGTTAGAAGATATTGCAGTATTAACAGGTGGTACAGTTATTGCTGAAGAAACCGGCTTTAAATTAGAAAATGCTACTGTTCAATATTTAGGTGTTGCTAAAAAAGTTGTTATCGATAAAGATAATACAACTATAGTTGAAGGTGCAGGAAGCACAGAAGATATTAAAAAGAGAATAAACGAAATTAAATCTCAAATTGAAAAAACTACATCTGATTATGACAGAGAAAAATTGCAAGAACGTTTAGCTAAATTAAGCGGCGGTGTTGCTGTTGTTAAAATTGGTGCAGCTACAGAAGTTGAAATGAAAGAAAAGAAAGCTAGAGTTGAAGATGCTTTACACGCCACTCGTGCTGCTGTTGAAGAAGGTATAGTTCCCGGTGGTGGTGTTGCTTTAGTTCGCGCTATTGCTTCATTAGATAACTTAGAAGGTGCTAACTTAGATCAAACAACCGGCGTTAAAATTATTAAAAAAGCATTAGAAGAACCGTTAAAACAAATAGTTAACAATGCAGGTTTAGAAGGTGCTGTTGTACTTAATAAAGTTATGGAAGGAAGCGGTGATTACGGATTTAACGCAGCCACAGAAAAATATGAAAACTTAGTTAAAATTGGTGTTATAGACCCAACTAAAGTTACAAGAACTGCATTAGAAAATGCTGCTTCGGTTTCTTCAATGCTAATTACAACAGAAGCAGTTGTTTACGAGAAAAAAGAAGAAGAAAAAGCTCCTGCTATGCCACCGAATATGGGCGGAATGGACGGAATGTATTAATAGGTAAACCCTTAGGTTAATATACATTTAACCCCTGCTTTTTTATAAAAAGTAGGGGTTTTTTGTTTTAAATATTATATTTACTTATTCATTTATTTTACTTTTTATTTATGAAAATGAAACTTTCCGAATCAAAAATCTTAGAGATAAAAGAGATATTACATAATTCTACTGACCACTCTTCAATCGGCATATCAATCCGGATTTATAGCCCTGATAACAATGTTATGGTTACTTTTGCCAGTGGGTTATCAGATGCAAATAAGCAAGAGAAATTAAATCCGAATTCACTTTTCAGAATAGCAAGCGTAACAAAAACTTTTATTGCTGCATCAATATTGCGGCTACATGAAGAAAAGTTGCTGAATATTAAATCCCCTATTAAGGATATTTTATCAGATAATATTGTGCGAATTCTTGAATCGGGAGATTACAACCCTAACAAAATTACAATAGCTCATTTGTTGTCGCATTCAAGCGGACTATATGACCATACAAATTCTACTAAATTTATAGAAAAAATTAAAAACGAACCGTCCTACTTTTGGACAAGATTAGACCAAATTACAACATGTATAAATTATGGAAATAAACTTTGTGAGCCGGGAAAAGCTTTTAATTATTCTGATACTGGTTATATAATATTAGGTGAGGTAATCGAGTCAATAACAAAAAATCCACTTTCTGTTTCTGTACCTTTAATACTCTCTTTTGAGGAATTGGGATTAAACAATACTATTTGGGAAGATGAATCGTTAAAAATTGAAAGGATTCACCAATATGTAAAATTTATCGACACTTATGAACTTAATCCTTCATTCGATCTGTATGGTGGCGGAGGATTACTATCTAATTGTATTGACCTAGCAAAATTTTACTATGATTTATTTAACGGTCGCATATATAAAAATAATGAAACTATTAATATTATGCTTACACTGAACAACTATTCATCGATACCCGAACTTGATTATCGCTACGGCGTTTTTAAAATTAACATTGAAGGATTGGAAGGGTTTTCGCATACCGGTTATTGGGGAACCCAAGTAGCATATTTTCCGGAAATAAAAACATCAATAGCCATAAACTATAGCAACAAATGGGAACCTTCTGGAAATTGTCCGATTTTACCAATAATTATAAATTCTCTAAAGGCTTAAATAACAACTTATCTTTAAGCTGAATTATTACTATTTATTTGCAATCGATTTGAAGTAATCAATCGTTATTTTCAAACCTTCTTGTCTATCTATTTTTGGTTCCCAACCCAATATATTTTTAGCTTTCGTGATATCGGGTTGTCTTACTTTAGGATCATCTTCAGGTAAAGGATGATAAACAATCTTACTATTAGTATTCGTAATATTAATCACTTCTTCAGCAAATTGCTTAATAGTAATTTCGGCAGGATTACCTATGTTAACAGGTTCAATTTCATCTGATAACAATAATCTGTAAATGCCTTCAACAAGATCACTAACATAACAGAAACTTCTTGTTTGAGAGCCGTCTCCAAAAACAGTTATATCTTCTCCGTTTAATGCTTGCGAAACAAATGCAGGCAGTGCTCTACCATCGTTTAATCGCATTCTTGGACCATACGTATTAAATATTCTAACAATACGAGTTTCTACATTATGATATCGATGATAAGCCATAGTCATTGCTTCGGCAAATCTTTTAGCTTCATCATAAACACCCCTTGGACCAATTGGATTAACATTTCCCCAATATTCTTCTTTTTGAGGATGAACAACGGGATCTCCGTAAACCTCGCTCGTAGAGGCTAATAGTATTCTAGCTTTTTTCTCTTTAGCCAAACCCAAAACTTTATGAGTCCCCAAAGAACCTACTTTTAAAGTTTGTATCGGTAGTTTCAATTAATCAATAGGACTTGCAGGAGATGCAAAATGCAAAATATAGTGAACCTCACCCGGGACATGAATAAAATTTGTTATATCATGTTTTATAAAAGTAAAATCGTTATTACCAAATAAATGTTCGATATTTCTAACATTTCCTGTAAGCAAATTATCAATACAAATAACCCTGTATCCTTCGGCAATCATTCTATCAC
>JAEXOD010000107.1 GCA_023447335.1 Bacteroidota bacterium | reverse complement strand
GGTATATACGAATAAGGGACAAATGTTTTACAGATAGTGCATTCTCAGGGATTGTTAAGGTTGAAAAGATATTAATTACTGATGAAGAAAACATATATGGTTTAGATAGCGAGTTAATTAACCTGATTTCAGCTAACATAATAAATGAAAGGAACCCAGTTTGTTATGGTAATGATCAAAGGTGGGCTAATCATTTATACCCGATTTATTTGACTGAATTAATGATCAATAGTAGATATCTTAGTAATATTCATTTTTTAAATATATTTTAATATGGAAAAAATAGGGAAAATAGTAGCAACTGAAAAAGTCCCAACAACAGTAGAAGAGTTTTATTTTTGGACGGATAAACAATTGATTATTCGTCCTTTTGATGTTGTAAAAGTTGGGCATATTAAAAACTCAATAACTTACGGTGTTGTTGAAGATATTTCACATATTACAGACGGAATAAGTTCTCTGGCTGGGTATATCTCCAGTGATTTCGGTGATGTAAATGCTGAGTCATATACTCATAGAATAGGAATGAATTATGTCCGAGCTAAAGTAGTAGGGAATACAGCTGGTATATTCACACCTGTTTTAGATGGAGCAAGTGTGTGTTTAGCTACTGAAGATGATATTAAAGAAGCGTTGGGATTAAAAGATATAAAGAATCCTTTACCAGCTGGTTTTATCGAAATGTATGAAGAGCCTCATAGGGTAACTATTCCAGTTCACTTTAATTCACACTTTTTAATTGGACCCGAGGGTGCCCATTTGAATATTTCAGGAATTTCTGGATTAGCCGCTAAAACTTCATACGCAATGTTTTTATTAAAATCAATTCAAGATTATTATCTGCAAATAAAAGATGAAACAGTTGCGTTTGTTTTATTTAATGTGAAAGGACGAGATTTATTAGCAATAGATGAAACAAACGAAGAATTAACCCAGACGGATTTTAATTATTATGAAAATCTTGGGTTGAATTGTAGTCCTTTCAAAAATGTAAAATATTTCTATCCTTATGAGAATGAAATTAGTGCTAATACATACGGTAGAGACGTAAAAGAACAAATGTTAGCAAAAAAAGCATTTAAGTACAAATATGTCTTTGACCAGGATAAAGATAGTATAGATATGTTACTTTCAAATATTGAAGATTCGACCCAAACTATGGACTCTATAATAAATTATATAGTTACCGGACAAGGGAATTTCAATGGTATAACTAACTGGACAGAATTGTTGGATGAGATTGAAGTGCATACAAAAGCGGGCTCTTCAAATAAAGAAAAAGAAATTTCAGTTCTAAGTTGGCGAAAATTTTATAGAATCTTTAGAAAAATAATCTACAGCTCTAATGTATTTCAACAAAATATTAATAAATCTCCTCAACTATGTGAAGTAAATTTGCGAGAGAAGCTTTTGGAAATTAAAAAAAATGATGTTTTTGTAATCGATATTGCAAAATTAAGTGAAGAAGTGCAGGGTTTTGTTTTTGGAGATGTTATGAGAGCTATTTATGAATTAAAATTAGAACCACCTACAGATGAAATTGATAAGAAAGCACCAGATAAGATAATTTTATTCATCGATGAGCTAAATAAATACGCATCAAAGGAGATACCTAAAAATTCTCCTATTCTCAGGAAAATTTTAGACATTACAGAGAGAGGAAGATCCCTGGGAATTATTTTATTTGCAGCCGAACAATTTAGAAGTGAAATATTTCCAAGAGTTAAGGGAAATTGTGCAAGCCATGCATATGGTAGAACAAATGCAATTGAACTTTCGAGTGTCGATTATCAATATGTTCCTAGTGTATATAAATCGATAATAACAAGGCTAAAGCAAGGAGAATACATTTTACAAAATCCCATTTTTAATTCCTTATTAAACATTAAATTTCCAAAACCAATTTACAGACAATTTAAGAATGGATAGAATTGAACCGAAAATAGGAAAAGATGTCATTGAATCTCTGACATTAGGGATGTATGAAGATTCACGTTTTATTTACCGAGAATATATTCAGAATTCAGCAGATCAGATTGACAAAGCTATTTGTAATGGGTTGATTTCCGAGCAAGAGGGCACCATATATATTTTTATTGATCAAGATAAGCGAAAAATTATCATTGAAGACAATGCTACAGGTATTCCCCAAAAAGAATTTTTGCCGATTTTACAAAATATTGCTCAATCAACAAAAATTAGGGGTAAAGATAAAGGATTTAGAGGTATTGGACGGTTGGGAGGTTTAGCCTATTGCCAAAAATTAACATTTGAATCTTCTTATTTCGGAGAAGACCAAAAATCTATCATGATCTGGGACGCTGCAACACTCAAAGGGATTATTAATAATCGCGAAGTAAAAGAAGAAGCTGTTGATGTTTTAAAAAAAATTACAGAACATAAAATCGAAGATGAGTTATCTCAAAGCCATTTTTTTAGAGTAATTTTAGAGAATGTTACAAATGAAGAACTTTTAAATATTCCTAATGTTCGTAGATACTTAGAAATGGTAGTACCTATTGAATTTAAGACAAGTTTTATTTTTAAAAGTGAAATTTGTTCATTTTTAAAAAATAAAAATATCAACTTAGATGTTTATAAAATATATGTAAATGGAGAACAGATTTTTAAAGGTTACAATACATATGTTTATGAGAGCTCAAAGGATGGCAGAAAAAATCGTGTTGACGAGGTTATAGATATTCGTACGATTTATGAATTTAACGAAAAAGATGAATTACTCTTTTGGGGATGGTATAGCATTACTGAACGTAATCAAAAAATGAATCAAATAAACTATCAACGCGGTTTTCGTTTACGTAAGGCAAATATACAAATTGGTGATGAATATGCTTTGTCAAAATTATTCAAGGAAGAAAGATTCAACCATTATTTTTTTGGTGAAATTCATGCTGTTCATCAAGATCTAATTCCAAATGCGAGGAGAGATTATTTTATTGAAAATCAAACATTATGTGAATTTGAAAATAAATTAAAGGCACATTTTGTCAAAATATCTAAATTTTGTTATCAATGTTCAGAAGTGAATAGTGTAAGAAAAAGTTTGCAAGATTATCCACAAAAAATTGATGAAATTAAAAAAAAGGAAGGTATTGGATTCATTGATAAAAACGATGCAAAAAAAACTGAAGAAGAATTAATTAAAATTAAAGATGAATATCTACGAGCGCAAAAGAAAATTGCAAAAATGAAAACGGATTACGAAAATGATTTAGAAAATCCTATAATCTCTATTCTAAAGCGATTGGAAAATGAACAAAATCTGGGGAAAAACAATATAAATGTCGAAACAAATAAATTTGAAATCGATGTTGTAAAACCAAAATATCTTACTGATAATCTCAGTAGACTTAATAAATATGAAAGGAAGCTAGTTAGTAAAATTTTTTCTATTATTAACGATGTACTTGACGAAAAAACTGCAAGGAATTTAATAAAAAAAATTGAAGAATCCCTTAAATAAAAGAAAGTTAACAATTTCAATATGATAAAAGAGTTTAAACGAAAGATACTTCTTGTAGAACCAAATTATAAAAATAAATATCCGCCAATAGGATTAATGAAAATTGCAACTTATCATAAAATATTGGGGGACTCTGTAGTGTTTTTTAAGGGTGATTTACGTGATTTAGTTATTCGTGATCTTGTTGATCAATGTATCTTAAAACTCAATAAAATTGATTCGACGATAGACTGGGAATTAAAATATAAGGAAATATTTAAGTTTATAAAATATCGAAAAAAATCAACATTATTAGAATTGCAAATAGATAAGTCAAATTATGAACAATTAGTTTCTAATACGCTTGAATTTTATAAAAACAAATATTTTAATAAGGAATATAATAGTGAACATAGATGGGATCGTATATATGTAGCTACATTATTTACATTTTATTGGGATATTACTATTAATACAATAAACTTTTGTAAAAATTTGGTTAGTAAAAAAGAGGATATCTGGGTAGGTGGTGTTATGGCATCAGTAATCCCGAGTGAAATTAAACTAGCGACCGGGGTTATTAATGTTCATGTTGGTTTATTAAATAAAAAAGGAATTTTAGATGATAATGAAATAATTATAGATGAATTACCTTTGGATTATTCAATATTACATGAAATAGATTATAAATATCCAGAGAGTGACGCATATTATGGCTATACTACGAGAGGGTGTATAAGAAAATGTGCATTTTGTGCTGTTCCAATAATTGAACCTAAATATAACGACAGAATTGAGATAAGTAGTTTTGTGCGAAATGTAGAACTCAACTATGGGGCTAAAAGAAATTTATTATTATTGGACAACAACGTACTTGCCTCGAATAAATTTGCTGATATTATTGAAGAAATTAAATTAATGGGTTTTGATAAAAAAACAAAATATCATGAACCTAATCATCTTGAGCTAGCTCTTCAAAATTTGAATAATGGTATCAATGACCATGGATATAAAAAAAGAATAGTAGAACTATTAAATGAATTCGTGTCAAAAATTAAAACCGCAAACAGACAAGAAGTATATAATTTATTGTATGAAAATAAACTACTTGATATCCATACTGCAAAGATAGAAACTATTAAAAAGATAGTTCCTGATTTGTTGGACTTGTATGAGAAAGTGCGAAATAAAATACCTAAAAATCGTTATGTCGACTTTAATCAAGGAGTAGACGCTCGTTTATTAACGGAAGAGAAAGCGAAAATCTTATCTCAAATACCTATAAGACCTTTACGGATCGCTTTTGATAATATAAAATATAAAGATTATTATGTGGAAGCTATATATAATGCACATAAGCATGGAATTAAACATTTTTCAAATTATTTATTGTACAATTTTCTTGATAAACCAATTGAACTATACCAACGCTTGTTATTAAATATTGAACTCTGCGAAGAACTAGCAATAGACATATATTCGTTTCCGATGAAATACCATCCTATTTTTGGTGAATATAATATGAATCGCGATTATATTGGTAAGTTTTGGAATAGAAAATATATTAGGGCTGTTCAGGTTATTCTGAATGCAACGAAAGGTAAAATAGGCAGAGGCAAAAGTTTCTTTTTCAAAGCGTTTGGTAAAGATGAAATAGAGTTTAACAATTTATTATATATGCCAGAACCTTATTTGTTATATAGAAAATTCTTTGAGAACGAGGGTTTAACCTCCGCGTGGGAAAAAAGTTTTTATAATCTTAATCATAAAAACATAAATCTTGTAAAAAATATAATTGAAAAAAATGATTTTAGGAATATAGATGTTTATGCTTCAAATAATAATATTTATGATGTATTAAAACATTATAAAATAACTAGAGATTATATAAATGATAAAAGCAAAACTCTGTCTGAGTTAGATGTGAAATTTGACTTAAAATCATCTACAAATATGTATGAGTGCAATTGTGAAGTATTTTAAATAATTTTTTCACTTGACAAATATATTTTTTTGTTATAAATTTAAACATGTGTTTAAAACAATTGTTTGAATTTTAAAAATGAAAGAAGAAAAAGAAAGCACAAAAGAAAAAATTCTTTTCTCCACCCTTCAAGTAATAGAAAACGAGGGGATTAATGCGGTAACGATTAGAAAGATTGCACAATTTGCCGAAGTAAATGTTGCTGCCGTAAATTATCACTTTGGGGGTAAAGAAGAATTGCTTGAACAAGCTATGGAGTTTTCGTTATATAACGCTTTTAAAGATCCGTTACGCGAGATAGAACAAAACAAATTAGATGTTAAAGCCGCTATTTATTTTTTACTTCACGACTGGTTTGAAGGGATGATAAAATATCCGGGTATCTCTAAGGCACAGTTATTTAAACCTTTTATTAGCAATAATTATGAATCGCTTTTTGTAGTTAAGTTAAATAACTTTTTAGAAAGTTTTATTGCTAAATTAAAAGATAACGGTGAAATTATTGACGAACACAAATTTAGATTAACAATTGTTCAAATAATTTCCGCAATAATTTTGCCCGGTATTA
>JAEXOD010000094.1 GCA_023447335.1 Bacteroidota bacterium | reverse complement strand
ATGATAGACGGAATAACTAATCTTAATTCAAACGCCGGTTCAAGGTTGAAAGCTTGGGTAGGATTTAATGATGCAAATACAAATCCAAGTACTTGGGAAGAATCCAAATGGATTAGCGGAACCGTTTCCGGTTATCGAACAACATTCCATGCAACACAAGACCAGTACGAAGTTGAAACAGGGAGTCAGTTAGCAGTAGGGACATATTACACAGCCACTAGATTTAAGTTAGATAATGATGATTATGTTTACGGCGGAACTAGCACAGATGGGGGCGGAATATGGCAACAAAGTGTAAATGAAAATGGCGTTTTGCAAGTTGTCAACGGTCAAATTGAATGGGCAAATTTAGAAAGTCCGGCAACATTAACAAAAGCAGACGGTGCGGTAATAACTATATTGGGTCATGTTAAAGTACCTGAAATTACTAATGATTGCAATGATGAAAGCCCATATTTAAAAGCTTGGATAGGGTTTAGTTCTACAAATACTAACCCAAATACTTGGATACGCTGGATACCTGCTTATTACTATGATTGTGATTATAGCGGAGATGCTCATATTTATGCGTTTGAAGAGGTTGAACCAGTTGGTGTTGGGACTTTTTATTATACCTTTAGATACCAGTACGGCAACGGAGAATATAAATATGGCGGATATAGTGCAATGGGTGGAGGTCTTTGGGATGGAATAACGAATATAAGCGGAGTATTAACGGTAACGGGTACAATAATAAGCGATTATCCATATTTTGAAGGTTTTGAAGACTCTTTCCCTGTTTCGGGTTGGAGAAGTGATGATTGGGGAAATTGGTCGTTAAGTGATTTTACGCATTCAGGATTAAGCGGATTAGGGGTTTGGTATGACCATACCGGTTCGACTTACGCACAAACACCCAAATTTACTTTAAGTACAAATATGCGTGCAAAGTTTTGGTGGATGGATCAAGACTTTGATTATACTCCGGATAGCAGAATAAATAACTTAAATGATACTCCTCTAATCCTTGGTCATGATACCACGTATTTTGAAATAACTACAAATAACGGAGAATCTTGGCAAACTTTATGTTGGTTATCTAAAGAAGATGATGAAACGCAGTTTAATAAACAAATTGTCAATTTAAGTTCGTACGCAAATCAACAGGTTAAATTTAGATGGAGAGACGAAACCGACGGATCGTTATCAGCGTATGGTATGATATTAGACGACTTTTGCTTAGAAAAAATTCCTGATGCGAATAATATAGGAAATATTCCGGCAAATAATAACATTCAACACTCTTTTGGTACAACCGGTGTAACGCTTCAATTTACTGTCCCAAACGATAATAACTTAAGTTTAGATATAGATAGGATACAAAGTTTACCCGGTGGTGATTTACCTGGCGGAATTTTATCAATTGCACCTAGATATTGGGTTATTTCGATTGAGGAAGGAATTTTAAGTACCGGAGCGACTTATACAATAACACTTGATTTAACAGGTATTGGTGGTATTAGCGATTACTCGAAAATTCATTTGCTAAAAAGAAGTAACTCAAATGATGAATGGATTGATATAGGAGTTGCGAGTGATGTAACACAACAACCAATACTGAAATGGACAGGCTTAACGTCATTTTCGGAATTTGGATTAGGCAGTACGGAAGCCGACGCATTTCCTGTCGAATTAAGTAGTTTTACTGCATCTGTAATAAATAACAAAACAACATTAAATTGGACTACTGCAACAGAAATTAATGTTAATAGTTTTAAAGTTGAAAGATGTATAAAAAGTGATCCGAATAAATGGGAAGAAATAGGAACAATTGAAGCGGCAGGAAATAGTAATGCAGTAAAAGAATACTCGTATATTGATAAAAACGTATTAGGCGGTACAAAGTTTAAATATCGTTTAAAAGTATTAGATAATGATGGGGCATTCAATTATTCTAAAGAGTTGGATGTAGAAATAATTCCTGATAAATTCGAATTGTTTCAAAATTATCCAAATCCTTTTAACCCTATAACTAAAATTAAATTTAGTGTACCAAAACTAACAAAAGTACATTTATCGGTATATAATGCAATAGGTGAATTAGTAACTGTGTTAATAGACGAGAACTTTGAAGCCGGATATTTTGAATACTTATTTAATGCTTCGGGCTTTGCGAGCGGTGTATATTTTTATAGGTTAAAAACACCTGATATGGATATTGTTAAAAAGATGATGATTTTAAAGTGAAAAATTATAAAATTATCGATATTTATAAATGCCCCTTGAGCACCAAGGGGTATTTTAATTTTTAAATATATCTATCCTAATTACGTTGCAATTGAATAAATAAATATATATAATTAACTGCTTAATAATATTAAATTTTAAAAAGGGTAATTTATGAAGAAGTTAGTAATTTCAATTATTGTAATGGCTTTTATAGCTATTGGTTATATATTAGTTGAAAATCCCGAAGCGGATTATAGAATAAAAAAGGAAAAAGGTCCTGATATGCGACCTAGCGAGTGGGCTTTTTTGCAAAGAACTTTCCCATATTTTAATGCCGATTTAGATGCATATTCAATTGCTCTAAAACAAGTTAACGAAATGCGTGCTAATCAAAATAGATTTTATAAAGGGAAAAACACCATTGCTTGGGAATTTGCCGGACCAGTAAATATCGGAGGAAGAATTGTCGATATTGAATTTAATAATCAAGAGCCGAATATTGTTTATGCAGGAGCCGCAACCGGAGGGGTATTTAAGTCAACGGATACGGGTTTAACTTGGACTGCTATTTTTGATAATGCTGCAACATTATCAATAGGCGATATTTGTATTGATCCGATAAATCCAAATATTATTTATGTGGGAACAGGTGAAGGAAACGGAGGACATAACAATTTCCCCGGAGGCGGAGTATATAAATCAACAGATGCCGGGGCTTCGTGGAATTGTATCGGATTAGAAAAAACTGCTTCAATAGGTAGAGTGATTATTGATCCTACTAATACAAACAGAATTTTTGTTGCGGCAGCAGGTAGTTACTTCGCACCTAATAGTGAAAGAGGATTATATTTAAGTACCGATGCTGGAGCTACTTGGAATAAGTCGTTATTTGTAAGTGATTCTACCGGTTGTATTGATGTTGTTGTTAATCCCGAAAATAGTAATTTAATGCTTACCGCTATGTGGGAGCGTGTAAGACAACCCGGTTATGCTCATTTATATGGACCAACAAGCGGGATATATAAATCTACAGATGCCGGTGCTACATGGGTAAAAGTAATAAACGGTTTACCTAATCCAAATAATACCAATGTAGGAAGAATAGGTTTGGCTACTTCTGCAACACAACCAAATTTAGTTTATTCAATTATTAATGATGGTTACAATTATATAGGTCTGTATAAATCGACAAATTTTGGTGATAGCTGGATAAACGTAGATACCGATAATGAAATATTGACAGGAGTTAGTAATTTTTCATGGTATTTCGGACAGGTAAGAATAAATCCTGCTGATCATAATAAAGTTTATGTTTTGGATGTCTCCTTTATGCGATCAACAAACGGAGGGAATACTTTCCCAATAATTTACGGATACGGCGGACCCGAAGAACTGCATGTTGATCATCATGCATTAGCGTTTCATCCAACAAATCCAAATTATTTAATTGAAGGAAATGACGGGGGAATAAATATTTCTACGGACGGAGGAGAAACGTGGCAAGCGAGAGCTCATTTACCGATAACACAATTTTATGAAATATGGATTGACGCATTAATTCCGAATAGACTTTACGGAGGAACTCAAGATAATAATACTATCCGTACATTAACAGGGGCATTAAACGATTGGGAAGCTATTTTAGGAGGTGACGGGATGTATGTTATTGTCGATTATACAAATTCTAACATAATATACGCAGAATCTCAATGGGGTAATTTAGCAAAATCTACTGACGGAGGAATTACTTTTGATTATGCTTTAAACGGAATTAACGGAGACGAACCGACTAACTGGTCAACTCCGGTGGTAATAGATCCTTTAAATCCAAATGTCCTTTATTACGGAACGGATAGAATTTATAGAACAACAAATAAAGCCACTTCATGGACAGCGATTAGTCCAAAATTAACAAGTGGGTTCTATAGTCCACGTTTAGGAACGGTTACAACTATTGCTGTTGCCCCAAGTAATTCTAACTATATTTATGCCGGTACTGATGATAGTTATATCTGGATAAGTAAAAACAACGGAACTAATTGGACTAAGATATCGAGCGGATTACCTACTCGTTGGGTTACCAGAATAGTGGTTGATCCGTATGATCCTAATACGGTTTATGCTACATTTTCGGGATTAAGATGGAAAGATCCTGAATCGCATGTTTTCAAAAGCACAAATGCAGGTGAAACTTGGACAGATATTTCGGCAAATTTACCGGAGTCACCTGTTAATGCTTTTGCGGTTTATCCCGCAAATACAAATGTCCTTTGTTTAGGTAGCGATATAGGGATGTTTATTAGTTACAATAAAGGAGAAAGTTGGGAAGTTTTGGGAACAGGTTTACCGGTTGTTCCTATTAATGATATGAAAATAGATGCCGAAACCAATATGCTTGTTATCGGTACGCACGGAAGAGGAATGTACAAAATTAATTTAGCTACAGTTTTAAGTGACATTGATGATAATTATAGCATGCAGCCGGAAATGTTCAAATTGAGCCAAAATTACCCTAATCCGTTTAATCCCGAAACAACGATAGAATTTTATATTCCGAAAGAAGGGAAAGTAAATATTGGGGTATATAACTCTTTAGGTGAAATTGTTTCAGAAGTTATAAACGAAAATTACTCGCCGGGAAATCATAAAATTAATTTTAATGCCAAGCAATTAAGTAGCGGTGTATATTATTACCGAATGGTTTATAATAATAAGTATTCAAAAACTAATAAAATGTTACTTCTTAAGTAATTATGTTTTTTTATGGACGGATTTAAGATAAAATGTATTAGTAATGTTTAATTGATTGAAGTGACTCGAATATTATTAGCAACCTTTCGAGTCACTTTATTTTATATTTTTCAGTGTCATATAATACTCAATAAATATAATATTAAAGTTAAACCTTTAAAGATATTAATTTAAAAACTTTTCCATTCTTGAATTAAGTACTCCATTACTATCTTGTTTGTAAATAATAGAACGGTTGAGAGATGAAAAATTATAAATTTTCTGAAATAATAAATGTTGTTTTAAATAATAAAGGATGTGCGTTTTTCTACACTCCTCCTATTTATGAAAAAGCAAAATCTTATCTGTTTTATAATCCAACAAATATAATAAAAATTTCACAAAATAAAGATATAACAGAATTATTAAAACAGATTGACTCTGAGTTAAAAGACAAATACTGTTATTGTATGTTAAATTACGAACTCGGTTATTGGTTAGAGAATAAATTCGATTTTACTTTTGATGAGAGTACCGAATTTGGAGAATTTGTATTTTTTGAAAAAACAAACGTTCAGGAGATTAAGACAAAAAAAATAAAACATGATCTACTATTTCCGCAAAATAAATTAAAGCCGGTAAAAAATGTTAGACTAAATACTCGTAAAAAAGAGTATGTGAATAATATAAATAAAATTAAAAATTATATAGCAGAAGGGGATACTTATCAGGTAAACTATACATTAAAAGCCGAATATGAATTAAATGTTGATATAGTACTTCTAATTAATTTTATGATTTTTATGCAGTCTGCTAAATACATAGCAATAATAAATTGCGGTGATAATATTGTTATAAGTGTTTCACCGGAATTATTTTTTAAGATAAAGGGGAATAAAATATCGGTTGCTCCGATGAAAGGGACTATCAAAAGGGGAATTAATTTGGCTGATGATAAATTAAACAAAACAACTTTGCTAAGTAATGAAAAAGAGCAAGCCGAAAATTTAATGATAGTTGATTTGATGAGAAACGATTTAGGACGTTTTGCAGAAACCGGAAGTGTTGAAGTTAAAGAACTATTTAAAGTGGAAAAATATGAAACATTATACCAAATGATAAGCATAATTAATGCGAAAATTAAGAACGTAAAATTTTCTGATGTTATATTAAAAATGTTCCCTTGCGGTTCTATTACGGGCGCTCCTAAAATTAGAACGATGGAAATAATAAAAGAACTTGAAACGGAAAACAGGGGGATTTATACCGGCGGTATTGGCTTTGCAATGGGGAATAACGTAGCACTAAACGTTGCAATAAGGACTTTGGTTATAAATAAAGAAAAAAGAAAAGGATTACTTGGCTTGGGGAGTGGGATAGTATGGGACGGAATAGCAAATAATGAATTTGAAGAAGTTATACTTAAAGCTGATTTCTTAACTAAACCATTTGAGTATTATGAACTATTCGAATCTGTTTTGGCGGAGGGTAAAAAAATATTTTTATTTGAAGAACACTTGAATCGCTTAGAAAAATCTGCGGAATATTTTTTGTTTAAGTATAATAAAAAAGAGATTAAAAAACGTGTTTATGCACTGATAGAATCAATTGATTATGATAAATATAAAATCAAAATTACGTTGAATAAATGGGGAGATATAAAATTAGATTGTGTTAAGCTCGAACAAAATAACGTTGAAATTAAAGTTGTAATAAGCGAAAAACGCACGAATAGCAAAAATAAATTTCAATATTTCAAAACTACTTTACGAAATATTTATGATAAAGAGCTGAGCAAATATAAAAAGAAAGGATTCGGAGAAGTATTATTCTTAAACGAAAATGATTTTATAAGTGAAGGATCTTACACAAATATTTTTGTTGAGTATAAAGAAGAGTTTAATACACCTCCGATTAATGCCGGAATATTAAACGGGATATACCGAAAATATTTACTTAAGAAACTTAAAAATGCTAAAGAAAATGATATTACGATGAATGATTTAAAAAATGCGGATTCAGTTTTTGTTTGTAATTCTGTAAGAAAACAAATTAACGTATCCGAAGTATGGTATAAAGGCGAATGTATTTGGAAACGGAATTAGACTTGTTAAAAAGTTAAACAGTATCTATTTCTAGATATTCTTATATAGAAAAATATAATAAAAATGTGGTTTTGTCTATTCAAAGAAGTGGTTTTGTTATTTTTCCTTTCCCCCGGAAATTTGATTAAGTCGGTTTACAATTAAACATCATTCCCAACCAATGCTTGTAAAAAATTTCAAGTCGCTAAACTATTCTATTCCAAACAAACAATTTAGTTGAAAAAGTGTGATTATTTTAATAATTTACAGGTTAATTTTTAATAATTGTGCGTAAATAAAATGAAATATCCTTTTTCAGAAGTAGAAGACCGTTGGGTCAAACGTTGGGAAGAACGTAAAATTCATAAAACAGATTTAAATAATCTTAAAGATAAGATTTATTGTTTGGTAATGTTTTCATATCCTTCGGGTGCTAAACTACACTGCGGACACTGGTATAATTACGGACCGACTGATACATGGGCAAGATTTAAAAAATTAAAAGGATTTAACGTATTTGAACCCATGGGATACGATGCATTTGGTTTACCTGCAGAAAGATATGCAATTAAAACCGGTATACACCCATATGATAGCACAATGAATAATATTCGAGATATACGTGAAATGTTAAAACGTATGGGAAGTATGTACGATTGGGATAGCGAATTGATGACATGCGTGCCGGAATACTATAAATGGAATCAATGGTTATTTTTACAATTATATAAACGTGGATTAGCTTATAAAAAAGTAGCTCCCGTAAATTGGGACCCCGTTGACCAAACCGTATTGGCAAACGAGCAAGTATTACCGGACGGTACAGCAGAAAGAAGCGGTGCAAAAGTTGAAAAAAGGATGCTTTCACAATGGTTCTTCAAAATAACTGATTATGCAGATGAGTTACTTGATGGATTAAACAAAATAGATTGGCCCGAAAAAACAAAAATTATGCAAACAAACTGGATTGGTAAAAGTTTTGGTACCGAAGCTAATTTTACCATTGAAGGTTATGATGAAAAAATCACTGTATTTACTACACGACCGGATACTTTGTTTGGTGTTACGTATGTTGTTTTGGCTCCCGAAAGTGATTTAGTTGCAAAAATTACAACTGAGGAAAATAAAGCGGCAGTTGAAGAATATATTGAAACGGTAAAGCATTTTTCTGAAATTGAACGTACAAGTACCGTAAAAGAAAAAACAGGTGTTTTTACCGGGGCTTATGCAATTAATCCGGTTAATAATAAAAGAGTTCCTATTTGGGTTGCCGATTATGTTTTGGCATCTTACGGAACAGGTACCGTTATGGCAGTTCCTGCACATGATGAACGTGATTTTGATTTTGCAAAAAAATACGATCTCCCCATAATTAAGGTTATATTAGAACCCGGCACTAATGAAGAAGATGAATTAACGAAAGCTTATACCGAAGTAGGAACGATGATTAATTCCGGAGATTTTAACGGTGTTAATAGTGACGAAGGAATTGATAAGGTTACGGATTACTTAATTGAAAAA
This sequence comes from Bacteroidota bacterium, assembly GCA_023447335.1. Classification (GTDB taxonomy): domain Bacteria; phylum Bacteroidota; class Ignavibacteria; order Ignavibacteriales; family Melioribacteraceae; genus JAEXOD01. Next base: position 12,422 of record JAEXOD010000094.1, on the reverse strand, counting down.
GGGATAGGTTCCAGAAAAGTAAACTATAGATTACGTGATTGGTTAATTAGTCGTCAGAGATACTGGGGTACTCCGATACCCGTTGTTAATTGTGAAAAATGTGGTCAAGTGCCTGTTAAAGAAGAAGATTTACCCGTAGTATTACCATACGATGTCGAATTTAATCCGACAGGGGGTAGTCCTTTATTAAAACATGATGAATTTATGAATACAACTTGTCCCGTATGTGGCGGAGCGGCTAAACGCGAGCCGGATACAATGGATACATTTGTTGATTCCTCCTGGTATTATTTACGCTATTTAGATCCCAAATATAGTGAAGGAATGTTCAATACTGAATTAGCTAAAAATTGGACACCTGTGGATATGTATGTAGGCGGAGCAGAACATGCTACTATGCATTTGTTATATGCCCGTTTTATTCATAAATTTTTGCGCGATTTGGGTATGGTTAATAGCGATGAACCGTTTGCTAAACTTATTCATCAAGGTACTATTACAAATCAAGGTGCAAAGATGTCTAAATCGAAGGGGAATGTTGTTAATCCTGACGATTATATCTCAATTTACGGTGCAGATGTTTTCCGTATGTATATAATGTTTATGGGGCAATACGATTTAGGCGGTGATTGGAATGATAAAGGCATTGTTGGATTAGAAAGATTTGTACAACGCATTTATGATTTAGCAAATAATAATAAAGATATTGCAAAAACATGTAAGGCAAATGACACATATAATATAGCCGATTTATCAGATGCCGAAAAATCGGTTTACAGAAAAATTAATCAAGCAATAAATAAATATGAAAAAGAGATTGATAATTTTAGATTTAATACTACAATTGCAATATTGATGGAAGCATTAAATGTTGTTACTGATAATATTAAAAATTGCAGAGATGAAATAAAATTATATGTTTTAGAACGACTAATAACTTTGGTTTCTCCTTTAGCTCCTCACTTAGGTGAAGAATGTTGGGAAATTTTAGGTAATGAATCAAGCATTTTTGAAAACCCTGTTTGGTTTACGGTAGATACGAAAGCATTGATTGAAGATAATGTAATTATTCCTGTTCAGGTTAACGGTAAATTACGTGCTAAAGTAGAAGTGGCAATTAATAGCAGTGACGAGGAAGTTAAGCAAGCAGTATATGCTGACGAAAAAGTAAAACAGTACACCGAAGGGCAAACTATTGTAAAAGAAATTTATGTTAAAAATAAGATTTATAACATAGTTGTTAAGTAAAAAGAAATTATAAGGAAAATTTAAATGTTAGACTTAAAATTTATTAGAGAAAATCCTGAAAGTGTGAAAGCAGGAGTTGAAAGCAAAAACGAAAAAAGTACGGTTGACCAAGTTATTGAACTTGATAAACAAAGACGTGCAAACTTGCAAAAAGCCGAAGATTTAAAAGCAAAAAAAAATAAGGTAAGTGCAGAAGTTGCAAGGTTAAAACGTGCCGGTGAAAATACTGACGAAATAGTTGCGGAAATGAAAACCGTATCGGATGAAATAAAACAACTAGATGACGAATTAAGAGATATTGACGAGAAATTAAATACTTTATTATTGTGGATTCCAAATTTACCGCATTCATCTGTTCCGATCGGAAAAAGTGCTGCAGATAACGTTGTTGTAAGAACTTGGTTACCTGAAGGATTTGTTTTTGAGAAAGAAGAAAAAGCTTTAGATCATTTAGAATTAGGTAAAAAACATAATATTTTAGATTTTGAACGCGGTGCGAAAATTAGCGGAAGCGGCTTTCCTGTTTATGTAGGAAAAGGAGCAACATTAGAACGTTCATTAATAAACTATATGTTAGATGTTCATATTAATCAACATGATTATACGGAAGTTTTTCCTCCTTTCGTTGTTAACCGTGACAGTATGAAAGGTACCGGTCAAATTCCGAAAATGGAAGAAGACATGTATAACATTACAAAAGACGAATTATTTTTAATTCCTACTGCTGAAGTACCGATCACAAATTTACACAGAAGCGAAGTATTGGAAGAAAAAAATCTACCGATAAAATATGCAGGGTACTCTGCATGTTTCCGCCGTGAAGCCGGTAGCTACGGAAAGGATAGCAAAGGCTTTTTACGTTTGCACCAATTTAATAAAGTAGAAATGGTAAAATTTGTTAAACCTGAAACCTCGTATGATGAATTAGAAAAATTAGTTCAAGATGCGGAGGATATTTTACACGCTTTGAAAATTCCGTATAGAATTTTAATGTTATGTACAGGTGATTTAAGTTTTTCTGCTGCTAAGTGCTACGATATCGAAACATGGTCACCAGCCGAAAATCGTTGGTTAGAAGCTTCGTCATGCAGCAATTTTGAAAATTTTCAGGCAAGAAGAGCTAATATTCGTTTTAGAAAAGATATAGATAAAAAACTTGATTTTGTACACACGTTAAACGGAAGCGGTTTAGCCACCAGTCGTTTAATGGTATCTATTTTAGAAAATTACCAAACTCCCGAAGGGAAAATTATTGTACCCGAAGTTTTACAAAAATATACGGGCTTTAAAGTAATAGGCTAAAAATTGTACGTTTATAAAAAAAAAGACGTCTGATTTTAGGACGTCTTTTTTTGTTTAAAATCTTAGTTGATTTTTAATTAATAATTTGCCTAATAAATAAATTTTCCGTTGTTTAGATGAAAAGTTAATTTTATTTCCGCAATACTTCTTACAGAATTAATATTTCCGTAAAGTTCTAAACCAATTCCCATTTCCTTAATAAACGTAAATATTAATTGAGAGTTAAAAACTAGTCCAACGGTTGAAAAGTTTTCTTCTTCTGCAATATAATCTTTAAGAATATTTTGTTGTGAAGTTACTTTCTTATTAGTTCCCCATACATACGAAGGACCAACAAAAAACGAAGCAAAAATATATTCCTCTATAAGAACATCACCGATAGCGATGTTAATTGCCTTTAAGGGAAACTCCATATAACTATAATCGTAATTGTAATCTCCTATATATCTGTATATTGATTGATATCCGGCTTGATAATATAAATCCCCAATTGAAAAATTATAATTTGCGCCGAATGCAGCCGTTGAAGAGCTATTTAATCCTATGCCTACATTTAACCAATATTTATAAGCAGTGCTATCATTTTGTGTATACACATATGAATTAACCAAAAAAAATAAAGCGAATAAAAGCTTATACATCAAGTCTCAATTTCTCGTTTTTATTATAAAATTCTATCTATAAATTATTTAAACAAAAACTAACCGAAGTTTTTACTTCCGCCATACTTCGCTCGTTATTTACAACGCCGTACAGTTCTAATCCTAAAGCTGTCCCCTTATAGATTTTAACAAATAACTGGGAGTTAAATACCAAACCGCAGTTAATAAAATTACTTTTATTATAAAAATAATATCTTAAATTTTCTTCAATAATTTCATTTCCCTTTTTTTCACCATATACTACCGCCGGACCAATAAAAAAAGCTCCGAAATAATATTTCTTTTGCAATAACAATCCAACTCCTAAATTTACCGCATTTAACATAAGTTCGCCTTTTACGTTTCCTGCATCAACTCCGCCAATTAAGCGAGATATTTTTTGGTAACCAATTTGCGAATAAAAAGAAAATGTTCTAAAATTAATGCTTCCGCCTATTGCCGGCACTGTAGAATTATTAATGCCTATTCCTGTATTTATCCAAATATTTATTTTATCATCATTTTCTTGAGCATTTAATTTATAAATGATAAAAAAGAAAATAATAATATAGGAATATATTGTTTTAACTTTTATATTTTTAATAAAAAATCCCCGTTCCTTAGAAATAATTTAAGATAATATTTTTTATTTAAATGAATGAATATTTACAATAATAGGGGATATTTAATTAAAAAGCAACTTTATTATCGGAGAATAAAAAAAGGCTGCTCAAAAAGTTTTGAGTCAGCCTTTTATAGCTAAATAATTAATAATTTTTTAAAATTGGAAATAGATAAAGGGCTGAATATCGCTCGATTTTACTTGAATAACTAACCAAATAACAACAACTAATACAAAAGCTTTACCTACAAGTGGTAGTTTTTGAACAAAATGTTCAGCTTTGAGTTCCCAGGATTGAGGAGTAAAGTGTAATAGAAAACCAATAACCATCATTAATACAATTATTGGATAGGCTTCTATAAATTGGAAGAATACGGCACCGTTAAAATAGAATAATATTTGGTTAATCATATCAATTGCACTTTGATACGAAGTTGCTCTAAAAAATATCCAAGCTAAACAAACAATGTGAAAAGTAATAATAACACCGATAACATGTTTAATTTTACTTTCTTTAACCCAATTTGGGAAATTCAAAAACTTTTCTAAAGCAAGTATGAAACCATGAATACCTCCCCATACAACAAATTTCCAAGCAGCACCGTGCCATAGACCGCCTAACAACATCGTAATCATCAAGTTCACATATTGGCGAACTTTGCCTTTTCTATTACCGCCTAAAGTGATATAAAGATAATCTTTAAGCCATGAAGATAGAGAAATGTGCCAACGTCTCCAAAATTCAGTAATGCTTGAAGATTGATACGGGCTATTAAAATTTATTCGCAACTTGAATCCAAGCAGTAAAGATAATCCGATTGCCATATCACTATAACCGGAAAAATCACAATAAATTTGTAAAGCGTAACCGTACAATCCTAACAAATTTTCCACGCCAGTATATCTTGTTGGCCATTCAAAAATTCTATCAACAAAGTTTATACTAATATAATCGGCAATAACTGCTTTTTTAAAAAGACCCGTAGCAATTAAAAATACGGCTTTGCCGACATCTTCTTTTGTTACAATTGTAGGCTTGCGTAGTTGAGGTAAAAAATCGGCAGCTCTAACAATAGGACCGGCAACAAGTTGAGGGAAAAATGAAACGAAGAAAAGAAAATCTAAAAAATTTCTTTCGGCTTTAAGTTCTCTTCTATAAACATCAATTGTGTAACTTAATGACTGGAAAGTAAAGAAAGAGATACCTACCGGTAAGAAAATATCGACGGGTTGAAATTGTGATAAATGCAATGTGTTTAGCGTATCAAAAAAGAAATTTGTATATTTAAAGTAACCCAATATACCAAAATTAGATATAACGCTAGCCACCATCAAAGTTTTCCTTTCCCAGGTTTTTTCTAGCCTTTCCATCCATAAACCGGCACCATAATCTATGAATGAGCTAACTACAATAAGAAAAAAGTAAAAACCGCTACTTTTGTAATAAAAGTAGATGGAAAGAACGGTCAAAAAGAGAAATTTAGCTCTTTTAAGATTGTAAAAAAACTGATAGAAAAAAATTGTGAATAAAAAGAAAAAAAGGAAGAATCCGCTATTAAATATCATTGGAGAATCTGCATGATATTTAAGCGTTTCAAACAAACGTTCCCAAAAAGATGTATCCATATAAATCCGTGGATAAATTTAGTTTTATAAATTAGTTGATTGAAATTGTAAGAACAGATTTATTTTCAAAATATACCCCTTTCTAATTTGAAAGGGGTATAATAAAATTTAAAAGAAGTTTTTTTATTTGCGATTTAATTATTTTTTAGCTGCGTCAAGTAATACATCACCTAAAAGATCTGCAATATCGGCAGCACCGTCTAAGTTAAAGTGTGTATAATCTTTAAAAGCTTTCGGAGGGTTACTATCAACCCATTTAGGCATACTATTTGGACCGCCCATTGCTTCAAATAAATTCCAGAAAGCTATTCCGTTACTTTCGGCGATAGTTTGTTGTGCTTTTAATAAACTAATCACTCCCGGGTCTGTTACAAAGTTTGAACCTTTTTTAACGCTTTTATCGCTTACGCTTATTAATAGAATGCTTGTATTAGGGAAAGCAGCTTTTAAATGATTTATAACAGATGCCATTTCTTTTTCATACCAACCAAAATCACGTTGTCTTTGACTTGCTACGTTTAACCCGAATTGTAAGATAATAAGTTTATAATTCATCAATCTATTAAAATCTTTTAGCTTTTCAACCGGAATATCTTTTATTGAAGCTCCGGAGTTCCCTCTTAAAGGAAAATTATCAACATAAACTCCGTTTCCTTCTTCTAAACTAACGCCGTAAAAATAACCTTTTTTAGTATTTGGGAATTCTAAACGAACTTTTTTAACACTTTTTTTTGCATCAAATACTAATTCTTTTACATTTGATGACGGTGATAAATTAACAGTTTCTTTTCCCCCTCCGTCAAATGATACGTTAACTTGACTATTATCTGAATCGCTGTAAAATAATCTAACTGTATTAAATGTTTTAATGTTTTTAAATTTGCGGGGTGTGGCAGTATACTCAACATAGCTATTCGGTTTAGGTAAAAAGACTTCTCCGTTTACACCAAGGGGATATTTTTTAGGGTTAGTAGTAAATACGGAAGCAGTTTCCCAATTGTTTGAAAAATCCATTTGAGTGGTTGTTCTAAATTTAACATCTTGAGAAGTTATTGAAAGGAATCCTACACCTTTACCTCCATATGCGTTTTGAAGTTTCTCTCTTAATTGAGCTGTAATTAAATCACCTTCAATTCCGCTATCACCAAAATGTGCAACGCGAATTTTAGTGCTGCCGGATTGTTTTAAAGCGTCAAAAAAGAATTTTAACTGTGCTGTGTTTCCGGTAATTTTAACTCTTCTTGTTATATCTTCAATCGATACCGTTTTTTCATTTTCACCGAAATAGAAAAATGATGCTTGATTCAATTCTTGTTTATCAAACAAATTTTGATTGATCAATTTGTTGTTTGTATCTGATTCTTCTTGTTCGTCTTGAAATTTATAATCACTATAGTCGTACTCGTCTTCTTCTTTTAAATCCGAAACGATATCGACGGGTTTAAGCTGTAAGCCGAATAATTTAGTATCGCTCGGTATAAGGTTAAGCAAGAACAAAAAGCCCGTAACCAACATTGTTAACCATAAACCGTCAATTATCCTATTTCCTGATTTCATCTATATTTTTCTCCTAGTTATAATTAAAAACTGTATTTTCTTAAAACTTTATCAACTTCAGTAGCCCAAATTGCATAACCTTTCCCATTTAAGTGTAAGCCGTCATAAGTATAATCCGCAATTAGTATATTTTTTGCAGAAAGTTTTTTGTTTAAATCTATATATTTAATTAAATTCTTTTTGGCAAAATCAGAAAGCATTTTGTTTAATTTAATTACTTCCTTATTTCTATCGCTATACGATTTCCATTTTGAACCTGCAAATAACGTAGATTGTATAATAGGCTTAATATTGTTCTTTTTCAGTTCGCCAATCAATCTAACATATTTTTCAAAAATCTTTTCAACCGGCAACCAATTGTAAATGTCGTTAATACCAGCCATAATAAAAACAAACTTAGGCTTTAATAAAATCACATAATTTAAGCGTGCTAAATAACCATCTAGAACATCGCTGGATATACCTCTTTCTACTACATTTTGGCGACCTAACAACTCGTTCCAGTTTGCACCATGGGTTATGGAATTACCAAGCATTACAATATCAGCTTGTTTAGTTTTGTACGCATCGTATAAACTTAGCTCTTGCTGATAGTTTGGATTTTTTAAATATAAAGTTGTATCAATTTGAGCATCAATCGAAAAGCTTATCAAAACGAAACAAAATATATATATTATTTTCTTCATTATTACTCCGTTTATATTAATAGAACAAATATAGTGCCAAAATTATTCTGCAAACATTTTAACAACCGGTTTGCCGTTATCTGTAATATATCCTCTAAACATTCCGGGAGTGTTAAAATTCATAACAATGTTTCCGTATCTATCAATTGCAATTAAACCACCCGAACCACCGGCTTCTTGTAGTTTTTCTTTAATAACATGATTTACGGCACTGTTTAACGATAAACCTTTATATTCTACAAGTGCCGATACATCATAAGCAACTACGTCTCTAATAAAATATTCACCGTGTCCGGTACAAGATACAGCACATGTATAGTTATTAGCGTAAGTTCCGGCACCTATAATGGGAGAATCACCAATTCTTCCTGTCATTTTTCCTTGTCTTCCGCCTGTAGAAGTACCTGCCGCAAGGTTGCCGTCTTTATCCAACGCAACACACCCAACGGTTCCAAATTTTGTGAGATTATCTTCTGTGTAAATAAATGCTTTTTTTCTATTTGATTTTCTCTTTTTATTTTTTTGTTTTTCTTGTTCTAGTTTTTGTTTTTGATAGGCTTCTCTTTTCTCGTCATTAAAAAAATAAACAGAATCAACAAGTTTTAAGCCTTGTTTTACTGCAAATTCTTCAGCGCCTTTTCCCCAAAAGAAAACATGTTCTGAATTATCCATAATTAGTCTAGCTAGAGTTATTGGATTTTGAATATGCGAGACGCCGGCAACTGCACCTGATTTTAAAGTTCTTCCGTCCATAATAGATGCGTCAAGCTCATATTCTCCTTTTTCAGTAGAAACCGCTCCTCTTCCTGCGTTAAATAAAGGGGAGTCTTCTAAAATTTTAATAACTTTCTCAACAGCATCAAGACTGCTTCCGCCGTCGTTTAATATTTTATATCCTGCATTTAAAGCTTCGGTAAGTTTTTCATTATATGCTTTTTCTTTTTGAGCATCTATATTACTTGTGGTAATTTCACCTGCTCCGCCATGAATTACTAAAGCTATTTTTGTTTTTTGTTTTTCATCTTTTGTTTTAACTTCTTTTGTGCATGAAGCAAATAAAAAAACAAGTAAAATTAAAAAGTAGGAAATCGCTTTACAGTTCATAATTATTCCCAATAATAAATTTTTAACTATTTAAAATAAGAATATTATATTTAAAATATTAGTTTAAAGCTTAACTTTTTTCAAATTTGTCCGTCTAAAATTTATATCTTAAAAACTAAACGGGTATTTGTATGAAAAAATTCACATTATTACTAATCATATTGATAACAACACAACTTATGGCACAACAAGCACCAAAAGACAAAAACGAAGTTATTGGGATTGATCCCAAAAATCTTGATTATTCAGTAAAACCGGGCGATGATTTTTATCAATTTGCAATCGGCGGATGGTTAAAAGCTAATCCGGTACCTCCCGAACATAGCAGTTGGGGTTCGTTTGACGTATTGTTTGAAGAAAACAACTTGTTAGTTAAGTCAATAGTAGACGATGTTCTTTCAGGTAAACTTAAAGGAAGTGAAAATTTTGAAAAATTGGCAGTGTTATTTAATTCAGGGATGGATACAAATAAAGTTGAAAATGACGGGTACAAACCTATCGTTCCTTATTTAGAAAGAATTGATAAAATAAAAAACTTGACTGATTTTGTAAAAGAAACAGCTTTCGCCCATCTCTATACTACTGCTCCGTTGTTTAGTTTTGGGAGCGAACAAGACCAAAAAAATAGCGAATGGGTTATTGTTGGGCTTTCGCAGGGTGGTTTAGGATTACCGGAACGAGATTATTATATCGCAGATGATGCAGATACAAAAGAAGCTCAAGACTTATATAAAAAGCATATTAAAAACATGTTCGTTTTAATAGATGTGAAAGAAGCCGAAGCTGAAAAAATAGCTGAAGACATATATAATTTTGAAAAAAAATTGGCAGAATCTTCATCCACAAATATTGAATTGCGCGATCCTCAGGCAAATTACAATAAAATGAATTTAGATGAGTTAGTAAAATTATCTCATAATTTTGATTGGAAATTGTTTTTCAAAGAATGCGGTGTTTCAAAAACTGATGAAATTAACGTTGGGCAAATTAAATTTTTTACACAGCTATCGGAATTAGTTAAAACTACAGATATTAACACTTTAAAGAATTATTTAAAATGGAATTTATTACGTTCATCCGCTTCTTATTTAAGCAGTTCTTTTGTAAATGAAAAATTTGAGTTTTACAGTAAATATTTATATGGATCACAAATTTTGCAGCCAAGATGGAAAAGAGTTTTAGGTGTTGCAAATAACCAAATAGGCGAGATTTTAGGACAAGTTTATGTTGAAAAATATTTCCCGCCTATCGCAAAACAAAAAGCTGAAACAATTGTTAAAAATTTGCTTTCCGCAATGGAAGTAAGAATTAAACAATTAGATTGGATGACCCCTGAAACTAAAGAAAGAGCATTAAAAAAATTAAGCTCGTTTAAGTATAAAATCGGATATCCGGATAAATGGAAAAATTTTGACGGGTTGAAGTTTTCTAATAAATCTTACTATCAGAATGTCGTAGAGGCATCTTATTTTAATTCCTTAGAAGATCTAAATAAAATTGGTAAAAATGTTGATAAAAGCGAATGGGAATTACATCCTCAAGAAGTAAATGCTTATTATCATCCGGTATTAAATGAAGTAGCATTTCCTGCCGCAATTTTACAACCGCCGTTTTTTGATTATAGAGCTGATGATGCAGTTAATTACGGGGGAATAGGTGCAGTTATAGGTCATGAAGTTACACATGGTTTTGATGATCAAGGACGTCAGTACGATTTTGACGGTAATATGCGTGACTGGTGGACGAAAACAGATGAAGAATTATTTAATTCAAAAACCATAAAATTAGTTGAAGAATTTAATAAAACTGTTGTAATTGATACTTTAACTGTTAACGGTGAATTGACATTAGGTGAAAACATTGCAGATTTAGGCGGTTTAACATTAGCCTACGAAGCGTTTAAAAACTCTCCGGAATTTAATCAAGATATAAAATTAGACGGATTTACACCGAAACAAAGATTCTTTTTAAGTTGGGCTCAGATATGGAGAACAAACTCCAGAGACGAATACTTAAAATTATTGATTAAAACCGATGTTCATAGTCCGGCAAAAACAAGGGTAAATAATCCTCTTTTTAATTTACCGATGTTTTATGAAGCATTCGATATTAAAGCAGATGATAAAATGTTTAAACCTAGAGAGGAAATGATTGTTATTTGGTAGGCTTGCAGATAAGACTAATAAATGAATGACTTTTTAATTGTGTGCCGCAAGTCAAAAACCAATTTTATGTTTATTCGAGATCTATAAGATTAAAAAAGATTTTCAGGATGATTCCCTTCGCAAACGGAGGGATCTCCTGTTAATTATTTTTAAGAAAATAATGATTGTAAAAATCTACAAAACAGGGCAATCCCCAAAAATAAAGTTTAAATTACACTATTAGATTCAAGCACAAAGCGTAACAAAAATTATGTATTGACTTAACAACCGGTTTCTTTCAATATTACTCTTTACTATTGACTAACTTTTCTATTTTAAAGTAAAAATTATTTTATTAACTTTGCAATGATAAAATAAGAGACGAATATGCGAAAAATTAAAATAACCTTGGTGATTGTTCCTGCGGTTGTATTTTTAACCACTTTAATTTTAATAATGTTTAATGTATTTGAAAGAGACTTAACAAATTCATTATCAACAAAAAATATCATTATTTACGTTATTAATATCTCATTTTGGATAAGTGCCGCTTATTTAATTAATAAATTAACGATGGTATTTTTCTGGTCAAACTTATTAAAGCAGCCAGGCAAAAATGCTCTTGCAAAATTGCTTTATAGGGTATTTTCAATTCTGATGTATACAATTGCTCTTGCTTTAATTATGTTTGGAGTGCTTACTTTTATTATACCTGAGACTTATTGGTATATAATACTATTGTTATTTTTTGTCGGAGGTGTTTTATTTTATAATAAAATTACAGATTTATTCGGAACAAATAGATTAAATTTTGAGGGGTCTTATAATTTAGGAGATTGGATTGAGTTAATTAGTTCAAAAAACGGTATAAAAGTGACCGGCAAAGTGTTGGATTTTACACGTAAAGAAATCATTTTACAAACTCCGGATAACGGAGTTGCCTTTATTCCAAATGATTTAAAAAATGATTCGATTGTAGTAAACTATGACTCTTTAGATGAAAAAAACGAATTCAAAATTTTTATTACGGCACATCCGCAAATACCTGTCGAACAAATTAAACGGATTTTAACCGCTTGTGAAAAACACTATTTTTTAAATAATCCTATCAATAAATACAAAAATGCAGTTGTGACGGTAAATAATATAACAGAAAAAGGAATTGAATATTGTTTAACTTTTTATATAAAACCATTTAAGGATGCCGTTCCTTCTGCAGTTAAAGATGCCGTTTATACTAATATAATAGCTCATTTTTGTGCGGCGGGAATAGTTCTTAAAAAAGGAGTGTTTGAATATAATTTTGAGGGGGACGGAGTTGCAATTAACAAAGTAAAAAAAGGTCTTAAAAATGTCATTTTATTTGAATCGTTAAATGAAAACGAATTTGTTCTATTAGCTAAAGATATTAAAGTAAAAAAATATAAGGAGGGAGATAATCTAATAAAACAAGGAGACGAGGGGAGCACAATGTTTGTTTTATCTGAAGGAT
>JAEXOD010000146.1 GCA_023447335.1 Bacteroidota bacterium | reverse complement strand
TACTTCCACTGATATATACCCGGTTTTAGTATATTTTACTGCATTATCAATTATATTATGAATAGCTCTGGCAAAAAAATGTTCGTCAATAATACTGTTAATTTTGTGATCAGCAAATTTACACTTTAATTCAACTCCTTTATTAATAAGAACATCCTTAAATGGCTCCACTACTTTTTTAATTAATGAAACCACATCTGTTTTTGCCTTTTTTAATTCAATGTTTTGTGATTCAATTGTGGATAAATCAAGAATAAGATTTATCGTTTCTCCTAATCGCTTCCCCGAATATAGAATTGTTGCAGCCATATTTCTTTGAACAGGATTAGTTAATTCCATTGAAAGTATTTCAGCAAAACCAAGCATACCATTTAAAGGGGTTCGGATTTCGTGATTCATATTAGCCAAAAAATTAGATTTTAACCTATTCATTTCTTCAGCTCTTTCAAGTGCCTCTTTTAAGTTATTCTCCATTTTTTGTTTTAGTGTAATGTCTTCTTTAACTGCAACAAAATTTGTGATTATTCCGTCCTCATTTTTTACCGGAGATATTGTTGCACTTTCCCAATATAATTCCCCGTTTTTCTTCTTATTTCTAAATATTCCGTTCCATTTTTCACCAGAATTTAATAATCCCCACATCTCGTCATATTCTTTTTTTGAAAAATAATTTGAACTTAAGATACTTGGGTTTTTACCAATAATCTCATTTAACGAATAACCCGTAACCTCTAAAAATCGGGGATTTACATATTCAATTTTTGCTTCCTTATTAGTAACAATTATAGAAACTTGACTTTGTTCAACTGCAAGAGATAATTTTCTAAGATTTTTTTCAACAATTTTTCTTTGATGATTAGAAATTGCAATAGCAATTTGATCTGCTAATTGGCACATAAACGAAATTTCGTCACTACTCCATTTATGTTGTACATTTACATGCTCGACACACAAAACGCCTAATAATTTATCAGAGTACCTTATTACACTATCTAACATAGCTGTTATATTAAACTTTTTAAAGTAATTTTCTATATAACCTTTTGTTCTAGAATCATTATAAGGATCACTTGCATCAACATATTTAGACCTTTTGAGGGCTTCAAATTCATCGGAAAATTCATGATACTGTAGAACTGTTCCCTTTGAGTGTGATTCTTTACTTAGTTCATATAAATTAATACATTCAAGTTTGGTAAAATTCTCATCAAAAAGCCAAACAGAGGTTCTTTCGGTTTTAAGAAATTTTCCGACTCGTTCAGTTAAGAATTGAGAAAGAAATCTTATATCCCCTTTATTTAAATATTCTGAAGTAGCTGTTTCAATCAATATTTCTTGTTGTAAAGTTATATTTTCAAGTCTTTTTATTTCTCTTTCTTCTTGCATCTTCTGCAAAGTAATATCCCTCATACTCTCAATAGCTCCGATTATTACGCCTTCACTATTATAAAGTGGAGAGGCTTTAGAAAATAGCCAAGCACCTTTGTTATTATACAAATCAGGACAATAAACATTGGTTGTAAATGAATCTCCTTTTTTTATAATATCTTTATACTTAGATTTTAATTCATCATCTTCCGAAAATATTAAATCCAAAAGTACGGGCCTTTCATTCCCGTAAAACGGAATAGCATATTCTTGATTAGATTTCCCTATCATCATATCTGCAGTATAACCGGTCATTTCTTCAATGGCTTTGTTCCATAAAATAATTGTTCTATTCTTATCAATAGCAAAAGTCGGATCTGGTAAAAATGTAATTATATCCTTTAACCTTCTTTGATTTTCGGCTAAAGCTAATTCTGCTTCCTTCCTTTCGGTTACTTCCAAAACTTGAGAAAGTGAATACAAAACTTTTCCGGAATTATTTTTTCTAACAGTGTTATACCATTCACAATAAATAACTCTTCCGTCTTTTGTATAATTTCTATTATTAGTAACAATATAATTTTTTTCACCGGAGATTAGTAAATTTATATCATTACTAACTATTTCTCTATCTTTTTCATATATAAGTTTAATTTCATTCGCTTTTTTACCGATTACCTCTGCTTCAGTAAACCCAAACATTTTTTCAGCTTCTCCGGTCCATCTGCTAATTCTTTCGTCTGAATTCCATTCAATAACTGCCATCGGAGAATTCTGAATAAAATACCTTAATTTTTCTTCGCTCGATTCTAATTCAATCTTAATTTTTTTATTTTCGGTAATATCACGTGCTATTCCCTCAAAACCAATTGCAATGCCTTCTTTATTAGTTAAGGGAACTGCACTTGTTGTGTGCCAACGCCAACTTCCGTTTTTATGTTTTACTCTGTATTCTATTCCTTCTTGTCTATGTAAAGTCGTTAATACTAAATTCAAGAATTCCGTACAACGCTGAATATCATCATGATGAACAAATTCACTAAAATGTTTTCCCAATACTTCATCTTGTTTATGACCTAGAGTAATCTCCCAAGCTGAGGAAACATATGTTAAAAAACCGGTTGAAGAAATAGTATAGATTACGTCAAAACTATTTTCTACAATCGATTTATGTTTCTCTTCACTTTCTTTTAATTCTTTTAAAAGTTCCAAATTTTCGGCTTGGTCTGTTAATATTTTGCCGATTAAAACAGTAACTAACGGATATATTGAAATTACAGTAATTGCAATTGTTTTAAAAGTTAGCCATACAAAATTTTTAGGCAAGAAGAACATCAAAGAAAGCATAGCTAAGTGAACTAATACCCCGAACAAATATAATGTAATAGAATTTATTATAATATAGTCGTTCTTTTTTAAATAATTAAATAACACTCCTATAACCAAAGATGAAAATATAACTGAACAACCTACAAAGGCTCCGTTTCCGCCAATAATTAATCTAGTAATAATTGCCATTATTGCTGCAATTATTCCGGCAATATTACCGAAAAACAAAGCAGCTAAACTTAAAATAATTGACCTTCCGTCAAAGAATATACCCGGAGCCATATTATACGGATTTAGCATTGCTAAAATTGAAATAGTACCAAATACAAAACCTTGTAAAACTTTTCCTATTTGTGTATTTCGGCTAAACCTTTTATCAAAAAATCCCGAAACGACACTAGATGCCACAATTATTGCTAAATTATATACAATTTCAACTATTATCATACTAATCCTAAATCCTAATTAAAAACATCTGTGTTTGGAACAGAGAAATAAAAAGTACTACCAATATTTATTTTACTCTCGACCCAAATTTTACCTTTATGTTTTTCAATAAACTCTTTACAAAGTAATAATCCTAAACCTGTACTTTCCTCACCTAAAGTCCCGGTTCTACCAACTTTTTCACCTATCACAAACAACTTTGAAAGAATACCTTCGGGAATTCCGATTCCCTTATCTTGAATTGATATAATATCGTAGCCATCGGAACATTTTTGTAAATCTATAACTATAGTCGAATTTAAACTCGAAAACTTTATCGCATTTGTAATTAAATTTCGTATTACAGAATTTATCATTTTTTCATCAATATACAAAAACGAATTTTCATTAATTTTGTTAATTAGTATAATATTTTTTTTATTTTGTTCTAGTAAAGTTATATTTTGTTTCACTATTTTGGAAATATCAACATACTTTGGTTCAAAATTTATAATACCTCCTTTCATTTTAGACCAGTCCAGAAGGTTAGATAATAAATTATATAATCTTTTTGTAGTAACATTAAATTGTAAGAATAAATCCTTCATCTCTTCGCTTGAAAGTACTTCCGAATCATTTGCCAAAACTTCTGTCAAGCCTAAAAATCCCTGAAACGGACTTTTCAAATCATGTGAAATTATTGAAAATAATTTATCTTTTTCGGAATTTGTTTTTTCAAGATTATTTTTAGTTTCATTAAGCTGCTTAATTATTATCTCTTTTTCATTTAATACTTGTTCAATTAAGATTTTTGAATCCAATAATTCTTTATTCGCATTTGATAATCTAATATGTGTATCTTTTAAATCGGTAATATCGGATGCAACCGTAAAACGAACGTTTCTATTATATACAACAACATTATCAACCGATAATAAAACATGTTTTGGTTTTTTCGTTTTTGAATATAGCATTGTCTCATAATTACGCAATTTACCCTGTAACTGAAAAACTTTAATAATCTCCTCTTTAACTTTTTCATCAAGAATGCCAAGTTGAATTGCATTTTTCCCTATAATTTCCTTTTCATCAAATTCAAACAATTTACAAAACGCATCGTTTACTTCTAAATAATTACCCGTAATCGGTTCTGAAATTCCACATGCGACCGGATTCAGCTTAAAAACTTTTGAAAACTTCTCTTCCGAAATTAATACTTGAGTAATATCTTTTGATAATCCGAAAAATACGGGATCATTATTCCACAATCCTTTAAACACTCTTGTTTCTACGTTAATCTTCTCATTAAATTTAGTACAAAGCGAACTTGGTAAAACTTGACCGTTAATTACATTTTCTAATGAATCTATATTATAAACCTCACATATGTTTTTTATATGCTTATTGTTAGTAAATATATCTTCACTAAAATAACCAAGTCGTTTAGTAACTTCGGAATTAATAAACAAAATATTTCCTAATTCATCAAAGACGAACAAAAATTCATCAATGCTGTTTAAAAACCTTTCATAATTCTCTTTCATTAATCTAATTTGATTTGCAGCAATTATTTTTTCAGAAATATCACTCACAAAAACAATAAAAATAATCCTATTATTGATCTCTTGATATTTAACACTTATCTCAACATCCAATACTTTGCCGTCTTTACACCTGTGCTTCGTAATATATTTGTTGGAATTCGTTCCTTTTAATAAAGTCAGCTTTTCATTTAATGATTTTAGGTCGTAAACAGCAGAAATATCTAAAACATTTAATTTCTTTAATTCTTCTATCGAATATCCTATCATCTCTGAATAAGATTCATTTGCCTCAATAATATTGCCAAGTTCATCAATTATTAAAAAACCATCTAAGGCAGTTTGCAATATTGTTCTATATTTTTCTTCATTAAGTTTTAAGTTTTCTTCAGCAAGTTTTCTATCTGTAATATCATGAATAATTGAAAATAGAAGTTTTTGACCATCAATAAATACATTAGAAGAATTGACTTCAACAATACGAATTTCACCGCTAGAAAGTTTATGCGGAAATATAAAATAATTCCTTTCACTATTAAAAGCTTTAATTCTCTCTTGTTCTACTTGTTCTTTACTTAAAGTATTTATTTCGGATATCTTCATCCGCTTAAGTTCGTCAATAGAGTAACCGTAAAACTTACTCGCACTATAGTTTGCATCAATTATTTTACCGCTTATCGGTTCAATCAACAGCATAACCGAAGTATGAGAATCGAATGCAGAATGCCAAAGTGCTAAATTCGCATCATACTTTTCTTGCAAATTCTTAATAGCAGTAATATCAATGTGCATTCCAGCCATTAATATTGGTTCTCCGTTCTCATTTCTTTTTGTAACCTTTCCTTTACTTAAAACCCAAACCCATTTACCTGATTTATGCAGCATTCTAAATTCACACTCTAATGAGTCTTTTTTGTTTGAAAAATGACTTTGCATTTCATAGTCTATCTTAATAATATCTTCAGGATGGATTAGTTTTTTACAATCTTCCGGCTTTTCAACTAATAATTCGTTTTTAGTATATCCTAAAATTTCTAAGTATCTATCATTAATTGATAAAGAGTTTTCAATAAGATTCCAAACCCAGGTACCGGCATTAGTACCCCACAAAATTGCATTTTGACGAATGTTTTCATCTTCCAAAATTGAGAGTCTCTTCTTTAACGAAACAATTTGCTCTTCATAACAATCAATAATATTTTTGATTGTAATTTTATCTATATCATCCAAGTTACTATACAAAATATTCTCCCAAAACCTTTTCTGAAACTATTTGAATTTTAATATAAATATTTTTTTTCAATTTTGCATAAAAATAAACACACTTTTAATAATAACTTAATTAAACATTTGAATTATTATAATTATCTTTATTATGTGTTTTAACAAATTAAAGGAGTTAAAATGGAATCAAAACAATGGTATCAATCATTATTTGAAAACTATGCAAATAAGTATGAAAGCGAATGTTTTACTCAAGGCACTATTGGTGAATGTGATTTTTTAGAAAAAGAGTTCAGTTTTAACAAGCAATTAAGGATCTTAGATGTAGGTTGCGGAACGGGAAGACACTCTATTGAACTAACAAAACGAGGCTATAATTTGTTAGGTATTGATTTATCAGAAAATATGTTAGAGAAGGCAAAACTTAATGCAAAAAATGCCGATCTAACTATCGAGTTTCAAAAACAAGACGCAAGAAATTTACCCTTCATAAAAGAATTTGATTGTGCGATAATGTTATGTGAAGGCGGATTCCCTTTAATGGAAACTGACGAATTAAATTTCGCAATTTTAAAAAGTATTAGTAATTCATTAAAAGATAATTCGAAATTTATCTTTACAACTCTTAACGGATTATTTCCGTTATTCCATTCGGTTACAGAATTTCTAAACGAAAATTCGGTTGATGGGAATGCAACATATAGAAGTACAACTTTTGATTTAATGACATTTAGGGATTATAATATTACTACAATTAAAGATGATAACGGAAATGAAATAAAACTTGAATGTAACGAAAGATATTATGTACCAAGTGAAATCACATGGTTATTAAAATCCCTAGGTTTTAAAAAGATTGATATCTTCGGAGCTAAACTCGGTGCATATTCTAGAAATGATACTCTAACTACAGAAGATTATGAAATGTTAGTAGTTGCAGAAAAGTAAATTTAAACCCATAGGTAAATTAGCTACCTATGGGTTTTACAAAAACTAAATTAAAATAATTTAAAAGCAACCGTTAAACCGCTCATAACAATAGCAACCATACTCATAAGTTTAATCAGAATATTTAAGCTTGGACCGCTGGTATCTTTAAACGGATCACCAACAGTATCCCCGATAACTGTTGCTTTATGGGCGTTAGAACCTTTACCTCCTAAATTTCCCTCCTCAACATATTTTTTTGCATTATCCCATGCCCCACCGCTGTTAGCCATAAAAACTGCTAATACAAAACCTGTACCAAGTCCGCCTGTCAATAATCCTATAACACCCGGCACTCCAAATAATAAACCGGTTAGAATAGGAACAATAATAGCAAGAACAGAAGGTAAAATCATTTCACGTTGAGCACCCTTAGTCGAAATTTCAACACATCTTGCGTAATCCGGCTCGTTCTTACCTTCCAAAATACCGGATATCTCTCTAAACTGACGTCTTACTTCATCAACCATTTTTTGAGCCGCTCTACCAACAGCATTCATAGTCATTCCGCAGAATAAAAATGCCATCATAGAACCGAGAAAAACACCGATTAATACGAACGGATTCATTAAATTGACATTAAAGTAATTCATAAAATCTGTTAAACTTGCATCTCTAACAGTAACTGTAAATGATTCCGAAATCTTTAAAGACTCTGTACCAAGTCTAATAAGTCCGATTTTTAACTCCTCAACATAGGATGCTAAAAGTGCTAACGCCGTTAAGGCTGCAGATCCTATCGCAAATCCTTTTCCTGTTGCAGCGGTAGTATTACCCAATGAGTCTAAAGCATCTGTTCTTTTTCTAACTTCAATCCCTAATCCGCTCATCTCTGCATTACCACCGGCATTATCAGCTATCGGACCATATGCGTCAGTTGCAAGCGTAATACCTAAAGTTGAAAGCATTCCGACAGCGGCAATTCCTATCCCATATAATCCTTTGCTTAAATTTAATAAATCAAAATTTGCTGCAAATAAAAATGCGAATAAGATACCTATACAAACTGCAATAACAGGAACGGCGGTTGAAATCATGCCTACTCCTAACCCGGAAATTATAACGGTTGCAGGTCCAGTTTTTGCACTTTCTGCAATTTTCTTGGTTGGATTATAAGAGGCTGATGTATAATACTCTGTTGCTTTACCGATTACAATGCCTGTAACCAAACCCACAACAATTGCCCCCCAAATACCTAGCCAATTATCAATGTTTAATTTACGCATTATTAGAAAAGAAGCAACAATAATTAAAACGCTTGAAGTATTAATACCAATAGAAAGTGAATTTAGCAAGTCTTTTTGTGTTGCTCCTTCTTTAGTTTTTACCATGAAAATACCTACAATTGAAAGAAGGATACCTATAGAGGCTATTAACATCGGAGCAAGAACAGCATTAAACTGTTGAGAAGGATCATTATAAAAAGCTGCTGCCCCTAATGCTGCCGTGGCTAAAATAGATCCGCAATACGATTCATACAAATCTGCACCCATTCCGGCAACGTCACCTACATTATCCCCCACATTATCTGCAATTGTAGCCGGATTACGAGGATCATCTTCCGGAATTCCTGCTTCAACTTTACCTACAAGATCTCCTCCCACATCTGCGGCTTTAGTAAAAATACCGCCGCCGACTCGAGCGAATAGGGCTTGAGTAGATGCCCCCATTCCAAAAGTTAACATAGTAGTAGTTATAATTACTAATTTATGAGCTGTTGAAGCATCATCAATAAAAATATTTAATAAAATATACCAAAGTGAAATATCAAGAAGTCCTAGTCCAACAACAACTAGTCCCATAACTGCTCCGCTCCTGAAGGCAATTTTTAAGCCTTCATTCAAGGACTTTTGAGCAGCAAAAGCCGTTCTTGCAGAAGCATAAGTTGCAGTTTTCATACCAAAAAAGCCTGCTAATCCGCTAAAAAAACCACCTGTTATAAAAGCAAACGGAACCCAACCGTTTTGAACATTAAAATACGCCAAAACAGTAAAAAATATAGTCATAATGATAAAAAATATACCAACAACCTTATATTGCTGTTTAAGATATGCCATTGCTCCTTTTCTTACATACGAAGCAATTTTTTTCATTTTATCCGTACCTTCAGATTCTTTCATCATTTGCTTAAAAAAGTAAAAAGCAAAAGCTAATGCTAAAATCGAATTTAACGGAACCAACCAAAATAAACCATTTTCCATTTAATTCTCCGAAAAAATATTTTTTTTATACTAAAGATTATCTAAAACCAAGAACTAACGCACTTCTATACCAAGAATAATATTTACTCAACAATTCGTCTTTACTGGGAAAATGGTAATAGAGTAAAGTTTCTTGGTCTCCCACAAAAATTCCGTTTTTACAAGTTCTATATAAAATGTCACCTTGTAAATATCTAATTACCGTTTTTGTAAATTTATTTGATTCCTGCTTTAATCCAACTAAACAGTCTCTTAAGTGATCAATGTTTAGATATGGAAGATTATCCGCCGAAGCATTTTTGGGATCATTTGCCAAATCGTCTAAAATTAATTCTACAAATACTAATTTTGGAACAGAAACCGGTTGAGTACGATTTGTAACAAATTTCATAAATTCTTTAGGATTGTACCTAGCTGCAATTTGGGGAGTAACCGGACATAATTGCTGGTATAAATGCAGTTGATCAGTATCCTCCGATAAATATTCTGATTTTTCTAGCCCAAGTACTTTACCGTCATCTGTAACTAAGTAAAGATTTTTAAGCTTATTCAAGGGAATATTTTCAAGTACTCGATAAATTGAAAGATAGGCAGAACTTTTTGGTTTTCCGTCCGGATGAGGATTGCATCTAGTTTCGATATCTGCTAAATTAAAATAGTCGGATTCAAAACTCGGATCAACCTCAAAAAAAATTGCCTGTCCCCTAGTTCTTTTTTTCGTTCCTATTGCTAAATAATTACCAAATTCCTCCGGGGGCAACATAGAGGCAATTAATGCTTCAGGCATTAATGATAAATACAAATATCTTTGCATACCCTTACTCCTAAATATATTTGAAATAAATTATTATTTATTATTTCATATTATTTATAAGATGAGAAATTTTTAACTAAAAAGCAATAGTTTATTCCTCACTTTTATGTTTTTATCTATTTTTTTACAATTTATTTTTTCTTATAACTAAAATTTGTTAATTTTGTTTATTAAATTAACCGGGGAAATCCAATGGATGAAAAATTTACGGTTCTTTATGTTGATGACGAAGAACACAATTTAATTTCATTTAAAGCCGCATTTCGTAGAGATTATAATATTTTAACCGCTAATAGTGCAAAGGAAGGAATTGAATTACTTAGACACAATAATATCGGATTAATAATTACTGACCAACGAATGCCGGAAATGACCGGAGTTCAATTTTTAGAAAAAGTTGTTCACGAGTTTCCAAATGCAGTTAGAATGATTCTAACCGGTTTTAGTGATCTTGACGCAATAATTGAAGCAATAAATAGCGGTCGCGTTTATAGATATATTACTAAACCATGGGACCAAAACGAACTTAAAGTCGCTATTGAAAATGCCAAACAATTATATCAACTTCAGTTAAAGAACAAGAAATTAATTGAAGAATTAAAAAGTAAAGTTACGGAACAAGAGCGAATTCTTAAATTGTTCGAGAAATATGTTCCGACTTCAATTGTTGAAAAAGTATTAGAAAATGGTGAAGAAACAATTTTTGAAGGAGAATTACGAAACGTAACTATTCTATTTTGTGATTTACGCGGTTTTACAGCTCTTTGTGAAAAGCTTAAACCCCGTGAAACCGTTAATTTTTTAAATACTTATTATTCATTGATGACAAAATGTGTAAAAAAACATGATGGTTTTGTTACTCAATTTGTAGGTGATGAGGTTTTTGCCGTTTTTGGAGCTCCTATTGCTGGCAATAATAATGAAGAAAATGCG
The DNA here is from genome assembly GCA_023447335.1 of Bacteroidota bacterium. Taxonomy (GTDB): domain Bacteria; phylum Bacteroidota; class Ignavibacteria; order Ignavibacteriales; family Melioribacteraceae; genus JAEXOD01. The sequence continues at coordinate 19,978 of JAEXOD010000146.1, read as the reverse complement.
GTTTTTTGTGCATTGGATATGATAGATTCCGTTGATGAACTTAACAATAAGTTTAAAGATATATTTGATACAAAAGTAGCTGTCGGTATTGGTGTTAATTCCGGTGTTGTTGTTGCCGGTAATTTAGGTAGCGAAGATAGAATTGAGTATTCAATTACAGGAGATACGGTTAATACGGGAAAACGAATTGAAACATTAACCAAAGATGTTCCAAATTCAATATTAATTAGCAAAACTGTTTACGAAAAAGTGAAAAATCTGTTCATCACAGTCGAAAAACCCCCTGTCGCAGTAAAAGGTAAACAAGAAGAATTGATACTTTTTGAAGTAAAAGGCAGGAAGTAAACAACTTTTAGCTTTTGTTTTCCGGTATAACTTCGCTCAGTTGATTTAAATATCCGCTTTCATCATATTCTTTAACAATAATTTTTATTAAATTAGTTATATCCTTTTTATCATTAATGTTTGTAACTTTTGAAAGTTGAGTAAGTTTTTCGTTAAGATCTTCAACAACAATACTACTAGCATTTTGAGCAATATATATTTTTTTATGCTGAGTATTATTATAAACCTCACCCTTATTAAATAATTCTTCAAAAAGTTTTTCTCCCGGTCTCAAACCTGAATATTTTATTTCTATATCTTTACCCGGAACTAATCCGGAAAGCTTTATCATATCTTTAGCAAGATCATCAATTAGATGTGGTTCTCCCATATCAAAAACAAAAATCTCCCCCCCCTTTCCTAAAATAAATGCTTGTAAAACAAGCTGAACAGCTTCCGGAATTGTCATGAAATATCTGATAATCTTTGGATGAGTGACGGTAATTGGACCTCCCCTCTGTATCTGTTTGCTAAAAGTATTTACAACACTTCCTCTACTCCCCAAAACGTTGCCAAACCTAACCACAGAAAATGATTTATTGTAACGTTTAGCAGCATCAAGCACAATCATTTCACAGATTCGTTTTGTTGCCCCCATTATGTTTGTAGGATTCACTGCTTTATCTGTAGAAATCATTATAAATCTTTCAGTATTATATTTAACCGACATATTTATACAGTTTAATGTACCAAAAACATTATTTGTTATTGCCTCTTGGGGATTTAACTCCATCAAAGGTACATGTTTATGGGCAGCGGCATGAAAAACTATATCAGGATTAAATTCACTAAATACTTTCTCAAGTCTATCTAACGATCGAATATCACAAATTACGGAATGTATTTGTGTAATTTCGTTATAAGTTTTAAGATATTTTAACTCTTCTTCAATTTCAAAAATCGAGTTCTCACCATGTCCTAATAAGATTAAATTAGATGGATTTGCTCTAATTACTTGTCGGCATATCTCACTACCAATTGATCCGCCGGCACCGGTTATCAAAACGACCTTACTTTTTATCGAATTAAAAATAGTTTGAATATCAGTTTGTATCGGTTCTCTTCTTAACAAATCTTCGATCTGAATCTTTCGCATTTTTTTAATGCTAATCCTGCCGTCAATAATATCTAGTAAGCTCGGAATTGTTAATATTTCGGCACCCGTATTATTGCAAATTTCCAATATATCCTTAATAGCTTTACCGGATACTGAAGGAATTGCGATAACAATTTGTTCAATTTGATGATAACTTACGATTTCGGGAATATCATTCCTATTTCCTAATACCGGAATTCCTCGTACTTTAAGTTTTAATTTATTTTTATCGTCATCAATAAACCCTATAGGGTGCATTTCTAGCTTCGAATTATGCTGTATTTCTTGTAAAACAGCTAATCCGGCATGCCCTGCTCCAACAATAATAATTCGCTTAAAGTTATGATCCTCATTTACTATTTGATAAGCCCTTTCAAAAAATCGGATACTAAAACGAAGTGCAGAAACCAAAATAATTGAAAGCAACCCGTCAATAAACGGAATTGAACGAGGAATCATATATACTTTTAAAGGTTCTATATGACGAAAAATCCAAAAAACAATAATTTGCAAAATTATAGAATTAAAACCAATAAAAATTAGTTTAGCTAAATCATCAATACTTGCGGCATGCCAAAGTCGTTTATATAACCCAAGGTAATAAAATATAGAGAGTTTTGTTACTAAAAATAAAGCAGTCGTAATAATTAGAGGGTATTCGTACCCCGGCAAATTAATTCTTCCGTCATACCTAATAAAAAGAGAAAGCCAAGGAGTAAGTAAAAGAATTAAAAAGTCTAATATAAAAAAATCTCTATTTTTTAAACCTTTAGTTAATTTATAAATCGGTCTTAATGCCATATTAATGTTAGTTTAGTTAAACAAATTAATTATCTTGTCAGAAACTCTTTTTAAATCGACTTCAGAAAGATTTGATCCTGAAGGCAAGCATAATCCGTTGTCAAAAATATACTCCGAAACACCGTTTTCAAATCTAAGTACATCCTTAAATATCGGTTGTAAATGCATCGGTTTCCAAATGGGACGAGATTCTATATTTTCAGTATTTAACCCCAAGCGAATTGATTCTCTAGTAATTCCTTTATTATTTGGTTTTACAATTATTGTTGTTAACCATCGATTCGAAAAGAAATTTATCGGTTCTTCTAAAAAAACAATTTCTTCTATGTTGCTAAGTTCTTTTTTATAATGATTATATACAGTTCTTCTTTGTTCAATTCTAGTTGTTAAAACTTCCATCTGCCCCCTTCCTATTCCTGCTAAAACATTACTCATTCTATAATTATAACCGATATGTGAGTGCTGATAATGAGGAGCTTCATCTCTAGCTTGGGTTGCTAAAAATCTGGCATTAATAACATGAGTTTCGTTGTTAGATATTAATGCACCACCGCCTGAAGTAGTGATTATCTTGTTTCCGTTGAAAGAAAGAATTCCGATTTCACCAAAACCGCCTACATGCTTACCAAAATATGTCGAGCCTAATGCTTCTGCAGCATCTTCAATTAATGGTATTTCGTATTTCTTTGCCACATTTATAATTTCATTTATTTTTGCAGGCATACCGTAAAGATGAACAAAAACAATCGCTTTCGGTTTCTTCCCCTTATTAATCCTTTCTAAAACTGCTAACTCCAATAAGTCAGGATCCATATTCCAGGTATCTTTTTCACTATCAATAAATATCGGAGTTGCCCCTAAATAAACTATAGGATTAGCACTTGCAGAAAATGTTAAACTTTGGCATAACACTTCATCACCGGATTTAACGCCTAATAAAACTAAAGCTAAATGTATAGCCCCTGTTCCGCTGCTTAAAGCAGCAACATATTTAACTTCTGTAAACTTGGCAAGGTCTTCTTCAAACCCGTCAACATTTTTCCCTAAAGGTGCAACCCAATTTGTATCAAATGCCTCGTGAACATATTTTAATTCATTTCCGCCCATATGCGGAGATGATAACCATATTTTAGTGTTCATAAATAATTTCCAATTCTTTAAAACTTGTAATTGTTAATATAGGAAGATATTCCTTTTCAATATCAAACTTTTGTTTATGAATATTTTTACCCTCATCAAGCAAACAAATCGTCAACCAGTCTAATTTATTTGCTGTTACAAAATCTTTTTTTGGATTATCACCTAAATAAATATACTTATTATTAGGGTACTTATCCATAAAATATTTATAATTTAATTCATTTGGTTTACTAGTACCAAATTCTTCAGAAATAATAATGTCATTAAAATAATTTTCTATTTCCAAAGATTTAAGTTTATTTCTTTGAGTTATACTTCTTCCGTCTGTTATTAAACCGATTTTTATTTTATTTTTAATCAATTCATTTAGTAAATCTTTCACTTCCTCTTTTAAAGTTATGTTTGGAATGTGATTTCTATATAAATTCAATAGGTCTTCGATATCAACCACAATTTCTCTATATTCATTTAATAAAAATTCAAAAACATTTTCTCCTAAATTATATTTTTGAAGCATAATATCATATAGCTCGAAACTATTTTGTGGTTTTAATGTTTCTGCTATTTCCTGATAAGCTGATTTCAAATAATCAATTTCATAAAATAATGTGTCATCCAAATCAAAAACAAAGATTGTTTCTTTAGGCAATAATAATTTCATTAGAAAATCATACTCCAAAATTCTCAATTATTATTTCATCGTCATAACGTAACATTAATAGATTTGCCTTCCAATCTTCAAAAAACTTGATTTCTTTATTTTCAAAGTATTCTTCAAAAATCCACTTTGGGAAATTAGCTCCTGCTAAATAACTTAATGGGTATCCCCCACCGAATCGAGGATTGATTTCAATTCCGTAAATATTATTATTATTAATATTCACAAAAAATTGATACGTAATACAACCAAATGCTCCTTTTAAATTATCTAATTTATCTTTAATGTAATTAATTAGGTCATTTTTTCTAGTAATTCCCTTATTAACCTCTCCACTCCTAACCTCAATACGTTCTCTTGGAACGATACACTTTATACTCGAATTTTTATCATAATAAACATCAACCGTAAATTCTTTATGTTCGTTTATCGGTAAGTACTCTAAAAACATTAATTTATCATTTTGTAAATGATATTCGGTTAAGTTTTCTAATTTATCGATTATATAAATATCTTTACTACAACTACCGTCATATGGTTTAATAAATAAAGGAAATTTAAGTGAATTTTTCTCAATATCTTTTGCTCTATTTATTCCACATTCGTCAAAAAGTTTATTGGTTAGTCTCTTATCTCTACATTTTTCAACAAATTCAATATCTGAAACTAACACAGTAATTCCTTTTTCTTTAAAAAATTGCTTGTTTTGAGCTAAAACAAGCAATTCTGTATCAATAGTCGGAACAACCAAATTAATATCATATTCTAAACATATATTCAATAACAATTCAATATATTCATTTGCAGTAACTTTAGGTACTTTAAAATATTTATCGGAAACATTACATGCCGAAGAAAGTTCGGGATTCATATCCGTGGTATATACATTCCCTTTGTAAAGTAAGTTTAATTCCTTTTTGAAATCCCTTACTAAGGATACTCTTCTACCTGCAGAAGTGATTAATACGTTAGGCATTGTGTTTATCTCCTTTGAATTTTTCCATAGTATCACCCGCTGCCGTATTTACTCCTTCACGTTTAAAAATCTTTAAAAAGGTTAAAAAGAAAATTTTTAAATCGAGCTTTAGAGATATATTATTTACGTACCAAACATCAAGTTTAAACCTCTCATCCCAAGTAATTGCATTTCTTCCGTTTATTTGAGCCCAACCTGTAATTCCCGGCTTTACATCATGTCTCTTTTTCTGAAAATCATTATACAAAGGTAGATATTCTACTAACAAAGGTCGCGGTCCTATTAACGACATATCACCTTTTAGAACATTAATAAACTGCAAAAGTTCATCAAGTGACAGCTTGCGAATTAACTTACCTATTTTAGTAATTCTTTCAATATCAGGTAAATAATTTCCTTGAGCGTCTGTTTTATCATTCATGGTTTTGAATTTATATAGCTTAAATATCTTACCATTTAATCCCGGACGTTCTTGAAAAAAGAAAATTTTTCCTCTATTTGCGAATAATAATGCAATAGTTATTAAAAACAATAAAGGTGTTGTAAGCACTAACAGAATTAGTGCTGTAATGAAATCAAAAGATGGTTTGATAAATTTAATGTACATTAATTAAAGTGTTTAAGTATAATATTATATGAGTGGTTTATAGTATAATTTGATATAAGATATTTATACCCGTTATTAGCCAAATTGTTTCTATACTCTGTACTTTCTGTCAATTTAAGAATATTTTCAATAGCAGCATCCTTATCTCCGCTTAATGACCACAAACCAAAGCAGTTTTCAACAGCAACTTTACCAATATCCGAATTGCTATCAGTACATAGCAACACCGGCTTTTTTGCTTCCAAATAAGATAATAAACGAGAAGGGAAATTAGGTATTGTAAATCTTTTATCTAGAAATATCATCCCGACATCGCAAATATTTACTAATCTATCATAATCTTTTTTTGGTAAACTATTAAATAACTTAGAATTAGCGATATTCAATTTATTAAGTCTTTTTTGAATATCGTTAAATTTTGTACCTGAACCTATAATTAAGAAAAACACCTTGTTATTATTTCGAAACTCTTCAATTACATCCAATAAAAAGTCTATCCCTTGAGGAAGTCCTAAATTTCCTCCATAAAGAAATAGAACAGAATTGACAGGAATTTTATACTTCTCTTTTAATTTTATTATCTCAACTTCTTCAACATAAAAATTTACCGGTTTTATACTATTTGGATTTACTTCAATTTTATTTTTATCAATCTCGGGATTATGTTTTATTAAGTATTCAACATTTGCCGGAGACATACAGCCAATATAATCTGAAATCTTATAAAGCAATTTTTCTTTATTTCTAAAATACTTGTAAAATAAACTTCGTTCTTTAATTAAACCCAAATCAACTGCATTTTGCGGAAAAATATCCTTCAATAACAAATAACTTTTAGCATCATCTCTTTTTTTAACAAATTCAATAACTTTAGAAAAAGTAATCGGAGGTGTTGAATATAAAACTAAATCAAATTTTACATGGTTAAAGTATTTTTTTAGACCTCGTAAAAATTGGGATTCAATTAATAAAGTTCCGATTCCTTTTTCAATGAAGTTTGTTTTTTGAATGTTTAACGTTGAGACCTTAAGAACAGTAATATTTGAATAATATATAATTTCAGTACTTTTATTTAATCTTCTTTCATTCGGTGAAATCGCAAATATTTTGTGACCTTCATCGGCAAATTTCCGTAACAAATCGTTATAAATACCACGTTCGTTAATATCTTCAATATTGAATAAGGTTAAAAAAAGGACATTCATATTAAATTATATTTTTTCACTCCACACTACACGTTTTACATAGTCTGTATAAGATAGTATAATTCTAATAACTTTATCCGAAACATTTGGCATTGAGTAATCATAAACTTGTCTAAATTGACGATCTTCGCCTCTTTCTTGAGTCTCAAGAACTTTTAACCCTTGCAAAATTCTATCAATATTAAACCCTGTCATAATAACCGGAGTTTCTTCCATTGCTTCAGGTCTTTCATGAGCTTGACGAATATTTAGTGCAGGAAAGTTAAGTATTGATGATTCTTCGGATATAGTACCGCTATCGGATAATACTGCTTTTGCATTCATTTGTAAATAATTATAATCAATAAAACCCATTGGTTTCATTAAATGTACTAGCTCATTAAATTCGGCTTTTTGTTGCTCAATCTTTTTACGTGTTCTTGGGTGGGTTGATACAATTATCGTTAATTTATATAATTCGGCAATGTGATTTAATACTTTTACTAGATTTTCGAAATTAGAAGATTCAATATTTTCTTCTCGATGCGATGATACCAAAAAATAACCGTATTTTTCTACACCGTTATTTTTTAGTGCTTGTGAATTATTGATTTTATCCTTGAAATAAGTTAATACTTCGAACATCGGACTACCGGTTTTAATTACCCTATCATTCGGAAATCCTTCACGTAATAAATATTCACGTGCAATATCAGAATAAGTTAAATTTATATCACTTATGTGATCAACAATTTTACGATTTATCTCTTCAGGTACTCTCTGGTCAAAACACCTATTTCCTGCTTCCATATGAAATACAGGTATTTTCTTTCTTTTTGCAGGAATAGCGCATAAACAACTATTTGTGTCACCTAAAACTAAAAATGCGTCCGGTTTTATCTCTTCTAATAATTTATCAATTTTAATTATTATTAGCCCTATAGTTTCCGATGCATTTGCTCCTGCAGCATCCAAAAAATAGTCCGGTTTTCTTAATTCTAAATCTTCAAAGAAAATTTGATTTAATTCATAATCATAATTTTGACCGGTATGTACTAAAATATGTTCAATACTTTCCGTACTATCTAATTTTGCTAATACTCTTGCAAGTCTTATAATTTCGGGGCGTGTCCCCACTACTGTCATAACTTTTAATTTTTTCATATCATCCCTTCTGTGATAGAGTGATAAAGTGATAGAGTGGTAAAGTTTAAAAAATCATTTTTGCAACTTATTCTCTAAAGCACTAATTAACCCTAATAACATTTTTCTAACATATTTAATTTTATTTAATAATTCATTATTTTCTTCATAATAATTTAACCTTTTAGCTATCTCTAGCTGTGTCTCTACTTCTGAAATAGAGCCATTTGCAATCCACAAAAATTGAATAAATTCTTTAGTGTTTTTTCTTCCTGATCCCTCGGCAACATTTGAAGGAATCGAAACAGCACTTCTTCTAAGTTGAGAAACTAAGCCATAAATCTCTTCCTTTGGAAAGAACTTTGTAATTGAATAAATCTCAATAACTAGATTAATACTTTCCTTCCATAAATCTAAATCTTTATAACTCTGCATTTATTAACCCTAAAACCTTATGGAAACTTAACTGTATCACCATATCACTGTATCACCATATCACTGTATCACTTTATCACCGTTTCACTCTATCACTATTTCTCAAATTCCACGGCTTCAAAATAAGTATCCGGATCTTCAGGGTTATAAAATTCGTTTATCCAAAACATAGTATAAAGATCTTCATCACCAATATTTTTAATGTTATGGGTATACCAGATTGGCATATCAACATACGAAGGTTCGTTTCCGTCAAGTTCAAAATTTAATACTTCATTAGTACCTATTTTTCTTAATTGAATTAAAGCTTTACCTTTAATTACGGCGAATCTTTCAATTTTTCTCGTGTGAAAATGATTTCCTCTAACAATTCCGGGTTTTGTAGTTGAAAAAGAGACTTGTCCGCCAATATTTAGTCTCATAACTTCAACAAAATCACCTCGGTTGTCACTATTTTTTTTATATTTAACGGGGTAAAAGGATTTATTATCAATATAGCTGCGGAAAGTATTAAAAAGATTTATATCAAAATTATGCTCTAATTTTGGTATTATGCCTTTTTCAAAATAATTTTCTTTAAAATAAATAAGTTTACTTAAAATATCAGTTACCTTAATTGAAAATGTATGAGGAACATAACACTCGTGTTCCATTTTTCCATACGAGGTGTTAATTTTATTAATAATAAAATCGGCTAATTCTCCAACATATATTAGATTTAATGTTGCGTCGACCTCTACTTTGGGAGTATCACCGATAACAACTTGGTGTGAAAAAGTTGAAATTACAGAGTTATAAAATGGCCTTCCGAATGGACCAAATACATTGGGAATTATTAGTCCCGTAAATCCGGAATTATTTTCTGTTGCCCAATTTACAAGTTTTTCTCTTCCGGCTTTTTTAGAATTACCATATATATTGTTTCTCTCTTCTTGTGTAGAAGAGGAAAAAAACACATGAGCTTTACTATTCGTATCTCTCATTGCTTCAATTAATCTATCAACAAGCTCAATATTTTTATTAAAAATTTCATTTTGATCATGATGACGATTTACTGCCGCTAAATGTACAATAACATCGCACTCTTTTACAAAACTTGTTAACACATCTTTATTATAAAAGAAATCATCTTCAAAATTTATTAAGTTAAAATTTTCATCCAATTTAGCCTTGTTGAATAAATGATACCCTACAAATCCGGCTTGTCCTGTAATTCCTATATTTAGCATATTTATATCCGTTATGGTTCGTATGAATTGATTTCTGACTCTCCTAAAACATCCTGTTTAATAAACGCAAGTTTAAGTAAAAGCTTTTTTGTTTCTTCAAGATTCAATCTGTAAGTATTATGCGAAGTATATTCTTCCATTTTTGTAATTTTCTCTTCGCCTTCATTAAAATATTTGTCGTAATTCAAATCTCTATTATCAGCAGGAATTCTAAAATAATCACCTAAATCATCAGCTTTAGCCATTTCCTCTTTATTAACTAAAGTTTCATAAATTTTTTCCCCGTGTCTAATGCCGATAACCTTAATTTCTGATTTTGCTTCATAAAGTTCTATCAAAGCTTGAGCAAGCATCTCAATAGTACAAGCCGGAGCTTTTTGTACAAAAATATCTCCGTTATTACCTTTATCAAATGCAAACATCACTAATTCAACCGCATCTTCTAAAGTCATCATAAATCTAGTCATTAATGGTTCGGTAATAGTAATAGGCAATCCCTTTTTTATTTGATCTACAAATAACGGAATAACAGAACCACGAGAAGCCATCACATTACCATAACGAGTGCCGGTAAAAATTATTCCGCTACCATTTAAATTCCGACTTTTTGCAACCATTACTTTTTCTGATAAAGCTTTACTAAGACCCATGGCATTTATCGGATAAACAGCTTTATCTGTACTTAATACAATTACTTTTTCCACACCGAAATCTACTGCAGAATCTAAAACATTTTGACACCCTATTACGTTAGTATTTACAGCTTCTATCGGAAAAAACTCGCAAGAAGGAACTTGTTTTAAAGCTGCAGCATGAAAAATATAATCTACCCCTTTCATTGCATTATCTACTGAACGTTTATCTCTTACATTCCCTATATAATATTTTATTTTAGGGTTTTTATAGAAATGACGCATATCGTCTTGTTTTTTTTCATCCCTGCTAAAAATACGAATTTCTTTTATATCTGAATCCAGAAATCTTCTTAAAACAGCATTCCCAAACGAGCCTGTGCCCCCGGTTATTAACAAAGTTTTATTTTTCATAAATACTCTTTTATTACAATATTAAAAAATTAACCAATTTTAAATATAAGAAATTTTAGGATTTTTTTTACTATATAGTAAAACAGACCAATATTCGTTTAACTTAAATATTCCAAAAATCTATGACGAGTAACTTTTGCCTCAAAGTTATTTAATGCAAAATTATAGGCATTTAACCCAATATCATCTTGCAATTTTTTATCCAACAATAAGTTTTTTAATCTTATTCTATTTTCTTCATCAGAAAAAGCATCCGTAATTGTAATACCCAATTTATTATCTTCAATTAAACGAATTGATGCTACTTCATTCGGTCCATATGCTATAATACATTTTTTACATGCACAATACTCGGAAATTTTGGTAGAAACAGATAACCTTGTTAATTGTCTATATTTTTCTTCGTCACTTTCAACATGCAGTAATATATCAGCACTTTTCATACGTCTAATTACATCGTCACCTAAAAGTTTCCCTTTATAAGAAAGCGGAGCAATATTCAATTGATTAAATATCTGTTCTTCTGGTTGGGTTATTGAATAAACTTCAATTACAATCTTTGAGCCTGTGCTTAATATTATATCGTTAATTATTCTTCCGAAATTTACAATTTGTTTCCATCTGTTTAAATGCAAACCTCCGATATAAACTATTGTAATTGTATCATCTTTCTCCTTTCCGACTATTATATTATTATATCTATCAACTTCTATCAAATTCATAATCGGGATAAAATTTCTTCCAAAAAACTTACCAAAATCTTTTGCCATTTGTTCTCCTATAACAAAAACCTGTTTTGCATAATTAAAAGATTTTTTATAAGTATTTATTAATCCTTTCTGCTGAATTTTAGAAAAATAAGCCCCCTTTATTTCATTAAAGATATAATCATCAGTAATATAAATATATAAAGGAATTCTATAATATTGAGAAAGTTTATAGGCGATATTAAAAGAAAACTTATAATTCCCCCCTAAAAAAAATATTGCATCAGGAGCAAATTTTTCAATCCATTCATTTAAATTTTTAGAATTCCAAAAAGGAAGCCAATAAACCAGATTTCTTAATAAAACCAAGAAAAACATATTGTTTCTTAAGATATTTATTATAACTTGTTTATACTTGCTCATTTGGTAGTTAAAATGTTCTCCTAATTTAATTTTAGATTCGGAGCCGCAAATATTTCTTTGTTTTAATTTAAACAAACATTTTATTATATCAATATCTGTGAGTTTAAAAAATGTATAAAACTTATCTGATTCAGGAATCTCATCTTGAAAAAATAGTTGTGCAACATTTCCGTTTGGAAAATCCTTAAATAATGAATATAAAGTTTTTCCGTTATTAAAATGTAATGATAAAGCGTTATGACTTATGACCAAAACTTTAGGATATTTTTTATTTTCCATATAAATACTATTTTTTATTTTTTTTTATAAATCCCTTAATAATTTCTTTTATCTCAAAGTATTCGTATTTATTAAATATCTCGCTAATAATAATAACTAAAATAATACCCAAAAATATTTGTGAGAATAAAACTATAGAATTATGTAAAGGTAATAAATATCTAATTAGCATTAGCCCAAACCCCATAAACAATGCAACAAAAAAAGAAGAGTAAATATCCTTTATCTGCTCATAAACTGAGTAATTAATCATTTTTCCGCTAAATGTGCTATCTAAGAAAAAAGCAACTATGGAATTCAATAACATAGCATATAGCATAAATTTAATACCAAACAATACACCAATTATTATAGCGGGAATTGCAAAAGACTTTTTTATAATATCTAATCGCAAAAAAAGATCTGACCGTCCTTTAAGTTGCAACATACTTAGATTTAATGCTTGAAATGGATATAGCATACCTACAAAACACAAAAGTCTTAAATACTCCGCAGCAGTTATCCATTTTTCTCCAATTAAAAATACAATTAATGAATCTGATACTGAAGCCATTCCAATCATAAATATAAAAGAAATAAACATGGTAACCCTAATTAATTTTTTATAACCTTCTTTTAGGGCGAGTTCATCATCTTGAATTGATGAAAGTACCGGAAAACTAACTCTATTAATAATTTCCGTCATACCTTGAGACGGTATATATTTAAACTGCTCTGCTCTCGTATAGTATCCCAAATCTGTAGTTGAAAAATATTTACCAATTACAAAGTAATATGCATTTTCATAAATTGTGCTTATTAGTCCGCTAACTAGTAAATTTTTACTAAAAGAATATATCTCAACAAAAGTTTTTTTGCAAAAAACAAATGCCGGTCTCCAAGTCGATTTTATCCATAACAACATGGTATTAGTAGCTGTTCTAAGAATATTAAGGGCGACCAAGCTCCAAATACCAAAACCGTTCAACGCCATTAGAACTGCTATTATGCCCGAAACAGTTATTGCAATTATAGAAATTCCTGCTTGCTTCCTAAAATCAATATTCTTTAATAAAATAACACTCTGAATTAATCCGAAAGAATTAAATACTAAACCTAAACTTATAACTCTCATCGGAGCAGTTAATATTGGTTCATTAAAGAATTTACTAACATGACCCGCAGATAAAAAGAGGAGCACATATAGAATAAAACTTACCGATATATTAAAATAAAAAACAGTTGAGTATTCAGTATCTGTACAATTTTTTCGGCGGAGCAAGCCTATTTTAAACCCGCTATCAATCATTACTTGAGATATATTCATAAATAAAGTCAAGATTCCGATTAAACCGAATTCTTTTACTGATAATATGCGTGCTAATATAATACCGATTATGAATTGGATTAAGATGGTAGAAAAACTATCTACAAAACTCCAGAAAAACCCGGATATGGTTTTATTTTTTTTATCCAATTTATGCTGTTTTTATATGTTTAGGAAAATTATTAAGGCAAAAGCTTATTATAGAATTTTATTTTAAACTTTAATTATACTATTTAATCCCATTAAAATCAACAGTTTATCACTTATTAATTAAATCAATAACTAAAATGCTAAAGTCCATATTATATAGTCTAATATAAGAATTAAAGCACTAGCCATAACAAAACTTCTTATGGTAGATAGTCCAACACCTTCAGCTCCGCCTTCTGTTCTAAATCCAATATGACATCCCATCAACGAAGTAAAACCTCCGAATACAATTCCTTTTATTATGCCGAACATAAAATCACTAACTAAAAAATATCTCTTAACAGAATCGAAATAAACATCAAAAGATATACCCAAAAAGTATCTAGAAATTACAAATGCACCTAATACTGCTATCGTATTTGCAATTACAATTAATACAGGCATCATGAAAATTGTAGCAAAAAAACGTGGCATGGCTAAATATCTAATAGGACTAATTCCCATTGTCTCCAATGCATCAATTTGCTCCGTAACCTTCATGCTCCCTAATTCAGCAGCAATTGATGCTCCCACTCTCCCGGCAATAACTATAGCAGTCAAAACAGGTCCTAATTCAGTAATTATGGCTCTACTGGTAGCAGTACCTAAAAACGAAAGCGGAGCAAGCCCTTTTAGCTGATATGCAGCCTGCCAAGCAGAAACAGCCCCAGTAAAAGAAGCAATAATTAGCACTAGCGGCAGTGAATTAACACCAATATGCTCCATTTGCATAAATAAAAGCTTTCGACTTTTAATCATATTAGGAGCAAATCGAATAATTCCCCAAAACAACAATGAAACTTGCCCAAATTCAGTAAAAAATTTTAATGTTCTATCACCAAGTTTTTCAAAAATCATTATTATTGAACTATTCACTTTGCTCCCGATCTTTTATTCAATTGTCTTACCAAAAAACTCAAATAGTTTTCTACCGACCTGAAAATTATCCATAATTCCGGTAAATTTTTCTGCTCCGGGACCTTTTGCAAATACTGCTACCATATTAGCCGCGTGATTTTTTGTAGTCCATCCTAAATCAAACTCTTTTTTTCTCTGATCACCATTTATTATTGAAAGACCTCCGGTATCATGATCGGCTAAAACTACAACTAATGTATTTTTATCTTTTTCAGCAAATTCAAGAGCATAATTTACGGCAGTATTAAAATCAGAAAGTTCCGAAATTAAACCTTCTTTATTGTTTCCGTGGTTCACATTATCAATTTGTGATCCTTCAATCATTATAAAAAAGTTTTTTCCTGTGTTGCTTAAATAAGAAAGACCAGATTTGGCTAAATCACCAAGTGAAAATTTTCTATTCCATGCTTCCGGCATTTCATCGTAACCAATTAACCCAAATAAAGGTTCTTTTTTATTATATGATATTATTTCTTCTATCTTATCATGAAAAACAAATCCTTTTTTTGTAAATTTTTCAACAACATTTACACCGTCTGTTCGAGTACCACCCATGTTTTCAGATAAAAAATATTGAGTACCACCTCCGACAAGATAATCAATCTTCAAATTTGAATATTGATCTGCAATATCATAAAAGTTATAACGAGAGATAGAATGAGCCCCAAAACATGCCGGAGTTGCATCAGTTAGTGAGCTTGTTGCAATAATTCCGGTTGCATAATCCTTATTAGCTAAAAACTCTAATATGGTTTCAACCTTTGTACTATCAGGTTTATAAGAAACCATCAATTTATTTGTTCTGTAACCTGTTGCAAAAGCAGTTGCTCCGGCGGCAGAATCTGTAATTAATTTATCGGCAGCTACAGTAACAACTAACCCTGTATGCGTAAATTTTCTATAAGGTGAGTTCTCAAAAAACATTTCGGATACACCCACACTATTAATACTCATTCCGTCACCGATCATCAAAATAATATTTTTTGGCTTATCCTGACAATAAAAAGCTGTAGTAAATACTACTACAGCTATCATAAAATAAAATATTTTTTTCATTTTTCTCTAAATCTATTCAACATAAATTAACCAATTATAAACATCTTCAACCTTACCGTATTGAATTGCAGTAAGCTCTTCATAAAGCTCTTTACTTAATTCTCCGGGCTTGTCTTCGCTAAAATACAATACTTTATCATTATATTTTAGCTTGCTTACTGCAGAAATTACAGCTGCGGTTCCGCTTCCGAATATCTCTATTAAATTACCGTTTTCATACCCTTCAATCACTTCGTCAATCGAAACCATTCTTTCACTAACAGTATACCCTTTATCTCTCAACATTTGAATCACCGACATTCTTGTAACACCGGGTAAAATTGATCCCGTAAGTTTTGGCGTAACTATTTCATCTTTAAATCTTATAAAGATGTTCATTGTTCCTACTTCTTCAATATATTTTTGTTCAATTCCGTCTAACCAAAGAACTTGGGAATAACCTTCTGCTCTAGCTTCTCTTTGAGCTAACAAACTTGCTCCGTAGTTACCGGATGTTTTACAATCACCTACTCCTTTTCTAACAGCTCTTACGTATTTATCGGTAGCCATAATCGGAACAGGTTTAAAACCTTCGGGATAGTAAGGACCAACAGGACTTAAAATAATCATAAACTTATAATTGTCAGAAGGTCTAACACCTAATACCGGTTCGGAAGCAAAAACAAAAGGTCTAATATATAATGCATGTCCGGGTCTTGTAGGTATCCATTCACTATCAATTTTAATTAATTCTTTCATTGCTTCCATAAATAATTCAGGATTAATTTCCGGAATGCACATTCTTCTACAGGAATTATTAAATCTTTCAATATTCTTTTCCGGTCTAAATATCGCAATTTTACCGTTATCCAACTTATAAGCTTTTAGTCCTTCAAATATAGCTTGTGCGTAATGAAAAACCATTGTTGCCGGGCTAACGTCAATTGTCCCGTAATCTTTAATTCGTGGGTTAATCCATTTGCCTACTTCAGAGTCATAATCCATTTCGAACATATGAGTCGTAAATGTTCTGCCAAAAATTATTTTTTCCGGCAGTTCTACTTTTTTCTTAATATCGCTTGTCTCTAATGTGATGTTAGATACCATAGTTGTCCTTCCTTCTAATTTTTTTATTCTTTTATAGACTGAAGGTTTTTGACTAATCGCCCGGATACTACCGGGCACAATAGTGCTAAGTATAAGCCAATAATTATATTTCCTTTAATTATTATAGTTTTCATATATATTTTTTATACTGTAAAACCTTTAATCTATCACACTTCAATATACAAAAAATAGCTCAAATTACAATGAAAAAAAGAATTGTTTTATTTATTAATAAATTTGATAAAAGGGTAATTATTAATTCCTAATCATATTTTAGTTTACTTATTAAAATATTTATATCTTCAGGTAATTCGGAATTAAAAAAAACTTTTTCTTTGGTTGCCGGATGAATAAATCCTAAAGTTTTTGCATGCAACGCCTGACGTGTAATTATTTCTAATAAATTGTCTACTCTATTTTTTATTTTCGGCAAATCACTGCCATACATAATTTTTCTGCCGTTGTATGTCGGATCACCAAAAATAGGATGATTAATGCTACTTAAATGAACACGTATTTGATGAGTCCTGCCTGTTTTAAGTTTACAGCTAATTAAAGAACAAAATTCGTACTCTTCTAAAACTTTAAAATTAGTTTGCGCATGTTTTCCCTGTTCCGGATGAACCGTAAAAACTTTTCGATCTTTTGTGCTTCGGGCAATATTACCAATAATTTCTCCTTCCTTCTCTTTAAATAACCCCCAACATACAGCCCAATATTCTCTTTCGATAGTATGATTGGCAAATTGTTTAGCTAGAAATGCGTGTGAAACTTCATCTTTAGCTATAAGCAATAATCCGCTAGTATCTTTATCAATTCTATGAACTATACCGGGTCTGCCCGGATCACTTCCGTTACTAAGTTTATTTATATGAAAAAGCAAGGCGTTAACTAACGTACCTGTATAATTACCCAGAGAAGGGTGAACAACTATTCCGGCAGGTTTATTTACTATTAATAAATAATCGTCTTCATATATTATATCTATCGGTATTTCTTCAGGTTCTGTAGTTTCGGGTCGAGGAGAAACCGGAATAGAAACATCTATTATATCCCTTGGTGCAACAATATAATTAGGCTTTACCGGTTTTCCGTTAACTAAAACTAAATCTGCTTTAATTAATTTTTGAATTTTTGTGCGAGTAGAATTTTCAATAGAATTGGTTAAATATGTATCAATTCTTTCTTTTTTCTTCCCTTCTGTTATTTCAATTCTAAATTTCTTTTCAGTTATTATTTTTCCCATCAGGCTGTATTTCGGTCTCGTCTATTTTTTCAGTATTCTCAGTTTCTTCAGTTACTAAAGCGGTATCTTCATTCTTTTCTTCAACTGTTTTATTAAAAAATAATAAAAGAACTACACCAACAGATACTGCACTATCCGCAATGTTAAAAACAGGAAATCTTTCATATGTTTGACCAAAAAAAGAAAAATCAATAAATTCTACGTTGAAAAAATCAACTACATGACCATAAAATAAAGGAGCGTAACCATATATAACTCCATAAAAAGTACGATCTATTAAATTACCTATTGCTCCGCCTAATATAAGAGCTAGAGCAAACCTAAAAATAAATCTCTCGTTTCGAGAAATGTATATATAATATATTATACCTATTCCTGCAATAATTGAAAATATCGAAAGTAGTAATTTTATTTCAGAATTTACACCTATTCCAAAAGCCATTCCGGGATTTTCAACAAATGTGATTTTAAAAAATTCACCTATCACATTAAAACTTTGATGTTCATCCATACCTACAATATTAAGATTTAGAAAAGGGATATTAATCCCTTTTACTAAAATCTTTGTAATTTGATCTATAATAACAACTAATGCAGAATAATAAAATACTTTCACTAAATACCTATTTTTTTGTTTTCTGCATTTTTGTTTTAACTTGTAAGCAATGTTGTGTGTGTGGTACTGCCATTAATCTTTCTTTAGGAATTAACGGACAAGTAGGACATAAATTTTGAGGTTCATCAATACATTCGATACAAATACCGTAAGTTCCGTTTTCAATTCTAACTAATGAATCTTCTAAATATCCTAAAAATTTATTTTCTCTTTGAGCCCAAAGATAAAGCTTCTCTCTTTCTTGGGCATCAGTTCCCTGTTCAGCCATATGCAAAGAGTACGGAGAGTTTTCATTAACATACTGACCGGTAGAAGGATCCATCATTTGATCTTTTAGAATCTGAATTTGTTCAATAATCTCTTCACGTTTTTGAAGAATAACAACTTTAAACTCTTCTAAATCTTTTTTAGAGTAGCCTTTTAATTTCTTCATTTTTCGAGTTGGTGACATAAGTTCAATCATGTTTTCCTCATCACTCTTTGAATGAGCCACGCTTATTGGTTCTTGTGGTGTATCTTCTACGACTGTTCCAACAGGTTTTGGTTCTTCTTCCAGAGGTACAGCTTTTGCTTTAGTTGTTTTACCCGTCTTTTTTTCTTTTTCGGGTTTAGCTTCTTCCTTGATTTTAGCAGCTTTTTTTACCGGTTTCTTTTCTTTAACTTCTTCTATTTCAACCGTCTCATTAACTGCTACAACAGTTTCTTCACCGGTTACTTTTTTTCCGGTTTTTTCTTTCTTTGTTTCAGCTTGTGGCTCAGTACTTTTTTTAGCACATCGGGCCATGTTTCCTCCGTTCTATATTATTTTTCTATTTTTTCTATTCCAATATTACAAATAAAATCAACTATCTCAAATTCAGTAGAGCTATTAGTAATTTCTTCGACAGAAAAAATTCCGTCAGCTAAAGTTTCATTACATATATATTCGGAAAATTTTTGCACATAGTCAACTAATTTTTTATCAGATTTGTATAATATTTTTATTCTATCAACAATATCCAAACCGCTATCTTTTCTTAAATTTTGAACTCGGTTTACAAATTCACGCGCATAACCTTCCGCAATTAAATCTTCAGAAAGTTCTGTATCTATTGCAACAGTAATTCCGTTATCGGTTTCAACCAACCAACCTTCAATATTCGAGCTCAAAATCTCAACTTCTTCCAAACCTATTGTTAATTCTGTTTCCGCAACGTTAATAGTTATTTTCCCTTCTTTTTCTAGAATGGCTATCTCGTCTTTAGTTAATTCTTTTATCCTATTTCCTAAATCCTTAACAAGTTTCCCGTATTTTGGACCTATCACTTTAAAATTAGCTTTAGCTGTTTTATTAACAATTGAGGCTTCATCATCAAGAACTTCGAGTTCTTTTATATTAACTTCATCTAAAATTACACTAACCATGCTCTCAACTGCAGCACGTTTTTGTTTTTCTAAAGCAACTATAATTTTC
>JAEXOD010000119.1 GCA_023447335.1 Bacteroidota bacterium | reverse complement strand
AATTAGAACAGTATTATGAAGTTCCGAGCGATAAAATTCCTTTTGATCAAGCACCCAAAATGAAAGCATATGAAATAACCGAAAAAGTGATTGAATATTTAAGAAGCGGCGAGTATAAATTTGGTAGATTAAATTTTGCAAACGGCGATATGGTTGGTCATACCGGAATAATGGAAGCGGCAATTACGGCAGTAGAAACAGTAGATGAATGTGTAGGAAAATTAATAAAAGTTGTTGAAGAACTTGACGGCGTTGCAGTTATTACAGCAGATCACGGAAATGCTGACGAGATGTTTACTGTTAGTAAAGGTAAAAAAGCAGTTAAAACAGCACATACATTAAACCCCGTTCCATTCTATATTGTAGATAAAAATTACAACGGTGAGTATGTAATGGCGGACGTTGAAAACGCAGGTTTAACAAATATTGCCGGAACATTGCTTAATTTGTTGGGATATGAAAATGTTGAAGATTATGATAAATCATTAATCAAAGTCGTGTAAAAATTTGTATCCTTATTTAAAAAATACATTTTTAACTTGATTTTATGTGTTAAAATGACAATTTTAAGGTAATAATTTTAAGGGAATCGTTTTATATGTTAAAAAGAACTCTTTTGGTTTTAATGATAAGCTCGGTAACGCTATTTGCACAAACTTCTGTGGGTAAATATGCCGGCGAGTTTTTGGCTTTAGGTGTTGGCGGACGTGCCTTAGGAATGGGGGGCGCTCATACTGCTGTTGTAAATGATGTTACTGCGGGTTATTGGAACCCTGCCGGTTTAGCCAGATTAGATTATCCGCAAATAGCTTTAATGCATGAAGAGCATTTTGGCAATTTAGTTAATTATAACTATGGTGCCGTAGCTATTCCTTACGGAAAAGATATGAGTTTTGGCTTAAGCGTGATAAGGTTAAGTATAGATGGTATTCCTGATACAAGAGATGCATTAATTGATAGAATTACCGGTCAGGTAATTTATGATATCACAAATCCTTATGCTCGAATCGATTATTCTAAAATTAAAGAATTTAACAATACGGACTATGCATTTTATTTAACTTTTGCTAAACGCCAAAGTGAAGATTTTTACTGGGGCGCTAATGTGAAAATAATTTCACGCAGTATTGCGGAATACTCAGCTTTTGGTATCGGGTTTGATGCAGGGGCTTACTATAAACCTATTGAGAATCTACACTTAGGTGCTGCAATTCAAGATGTTACAACAACCTTGGTTGCATGGTCAACCGGAACAAACGAATTAATTTCTCCGACTCTTAAGTTGGGAGCTGCCTATGGTATTGAGTTTTTAGGCGGAACTTTTATGCCGACAATGGATTTTGATATTCGTTTTGAAAACAGAAGATTTGCTTCTAATTTTAATATTGGTCCTGTAAGCTTTGATGTTCACAGCGGATTAGAATATAGTTACAAAGGATTATTTTCAGTACGTGCCGGATATAGTGACGTAAAGCAAATAACTTTGGGTGCCGGAGTAAGGTTGCCAAAACTTAATATTGATTATTCATTCGCCCGCTTTAGTGCATCCGAGACAGATAGACTAGATGATTCCCACAGAATTTCAGTAATGTTGACTTTAGAAGAGCCGAAATTTTTAAGAAGCTCTAATTAAACTTAATGAATAAAATTTTAATATTTTTTATTGTAATGTTTTTAATTGGCTGCTCGCAAACCGAGCAGCTTCTTTATGATAAAAATTCTCCTCTGACAAATAAAATTATAAAATCCGATTTATCACATTTTAAGGTAAATATTCCGCAAGGGTGGTATTCGTCAAATGAAAATTTGGACAATATAGTAGATATTTGGTTAATAGAGGAAAAATTAAGTGCTCAAATTGCATTTTCTCCTTTAACCGTTGTGAATTCCGAAAGCGGAGTTTTACTTAAAGACGTCTTAAATTTTAATATTAGACAAAAAAAAGCAGAAATTGGGAGTAGATATAAAGAAGTTATACCGGTTGAACATTTTTATATAAATGCGATTGAGTTTTACAGTTATCAATATTACGATTTACGTAATTTACCTGTTAGGACAGTAATATTTAGGATAAATAATGATTATTTTGAGTGTATAGCTTCTTTTTCTGAAAAAATAAATGCCGAAAAAGCAAACCCCTCAATACTTTTTAAGGTACAAAATAGTGTACTAAACAGTATTTCTTTAAAATAAAAAAGAGAAATTCAAAACCGAATTTCCCTTTATAAAATCAATAAAAACGATATTAAGGCAACAAAACAGCAGCAGCAATTACAGTAGTCCACATTCCGGTTTTTTCGCCTGTAGCTGTTTGTGTAATATTAAATGTTTTAACAATTTTGTTCGACATTTTAAATACTTGCTCTCTTTCGTTCCAATCTGCATCAGAATCAAATTCAACACCTAAAGTAGTTGCTAACATTTGAGCAGCTAAATCTTCTGCATAATCACCGGCAATTTTTTCTTTTACGCCAAAAGGGTGATATTCTGATAAGTAACCGTACTGTTCTGTATCTGCAGGGATAGCAACACCAACTGAAGAAGCAATAAGTCTATTTGGTTCGTTTGTCGAATTACGAGCCATAACAACAAAAGTAATTTGACCGGCTTTAATCTCTTTTAAGCCTTCTGCTTTAGAAATGCGTTTACAGTGCGGCGGTAAAATACTGCTAACAGTAACTATGTTACATTTTTCTATACCTGCACTACGTAAAGCTGCTTCAAATGAACTGAGGTAATCTTTATGTATCCCTACACCTTTAGTAAAAAATATTTTGGATGGAACGTACAATTTTTACTCCTTGATTAAATTAAAACAAATTGTGAAATTTTAAAACGTAAACATAAAGTAATTTTTGTTTTAATACAAGTTAAATTTATATTGAGTGGAAAAGTGGAACGGCGGAGGGGTGGAACAGCGGAAAAGTGGAATAGTGAAAGGGTGGAACAGTGGAAAAGTGAAAGGTTGAAAAAGTGAAATAGTGATATAGTGAAAAAGTGCTGCTAAAATTAGGGGGTAGTTTTACTTAAAATTTAACCTTCAACATTTAACATTGTCTTTGAACCAGGATTATCAGGATAAAAGAAGGATTAACAGGAGAAAACCCATTTAGAATTAAATTCTGAATTTTAATATCTCTTACTAATTCTAGAATCGGAATTCCCTTCCACAACCAATAAATCCTCGGAATTTCTTATCTAGAGATTACATCCTGAAAATCCGTTTGAAATCCTGTAAATCCTGGTTCCGGAACGGTGG
This sequence comes from Bacteroidota bacterium, assembly GCA_023447335.1. Lineage (GTDB taxonomy): Bacteria > Bacteroidota > Ignavibacteria > Ignavibacteriales > Melioribacteraceae > JAEXOD01. The sequence continues at coordinate 1,203 of JAEXOD010000119.1, read as the reverse complement.
AAAAGTGAAACAGTGGAACAGTGAAACGGTGGAAAAGTGATAGAGTGAAACGGTGGAAAAGTGATATAGTGAAACGGTGGAAAAGTGATATAGTGAAAAAGTGCTGTTAAAATTCGGGAGTAGTTTTACTTAAAATTTAACCTTCAACATTTAACATTGTTTTTGAACCAGGATTTTCAGGATAATAGAAGGATTAACAGGAGAAAACCCGTTGATTAATTAGACTTGGGAAGTGGAATTATTGTAACTGGTAAATTAGAAATAAATTATTAGCAATGTAAGTGACGATATTTATTACTGCGAATTTATATTTTACTATACAGAGTTTCATTCAACTTTATTGCTTTCGTTACAATGACATCAATTAACTAAGTCTTGAAATTTTTGAGCAAAAGGATAATCTAAGCTTTAACTATTTTTAATTAGTCTTTTGTCTAAAATCTAACATTCGAAATCTATTTATACAATTCCGTAGGAATGAATTACTAATAGCAAAACTAATTAGAAGCTAAAAAGAACTCGCTTGCGAGTGAATTAGTTTATTTTTGAGTCACTCCTACGGAGTTCCGGTGTTCTGCTTTGATATTTCTATTATTAATAATTCCCTACGGGAATTTTTTGACTAATTTAATATCATTTATTTTTTTTGTTTATCCTGAAAATCAGTTTAAAATCCTGTAAATCCTGGTTCAGAAACGGTGGAACGGTGGAATGGTGGAACAGTGGAAAAGTGGAAAACACAGCTCAAATTTACATGGTTTTTACTTAACCTTAAACACTCAACATTTAACATTAATTTGTTTATCCTGAAAATCCGTTAAAAATTCCTGTAAATCCTGGTTCAGAAACGGTGTAACGGTGGAATGGTGGAACAGTGAAAAAGTGGAAAACACAACTCAAATTTAAGAGGGTTTTTACTTAACCTTAAACACTCAACATTTAACATTGATTTGTTTATCCTGAAAATCCGTTAAAGTTCCTTTAAATCCTGGTTCCGGAATGGTGGAAAAGTGAAACGGTGAAGAAGTGGAAAACACAACTCAGATTTAAGAGGGTTTTTACTTAACTATAAACAGTTAACATTTTAAATTGTGTTTCTGAACCAGGATTATCAGGATAAAAGAAGGATTAACAGGAGAAAACCCATTTAGAATTAAATTCTGAATTTTAATATCTCTTACTAATTCTAGAATCGGAATTCCC
>JAEXOD010000085.1 GCA_023447335.1 Bacteroidota bacterium | reverse complement strand
ACTTTTAGTCTTTACATGAAGAGCTCCGAGTTTTAAATCACTTGTAACAGCTATATTAAAACTATAAAGTTTACCATTATTAAGTACTATGCCTGGATTTGTAGAATTACCAAAATCAACATCCACTTCATCACCGCTAAAATTTAACCCGGCAGTACCGTAAAATTCGAATTTTGTAGAATTCCATACAATAGTTAAATCTTTAGCTTTTATTGATAAACCCTTCATTTCAAAATCTGCCGTTATAGAAACATCCAAAGATTTTAATTTGTGACTTTGGATAACTATACCCGGCGTAACCGAATTCCCAAGCCCTATTGATATCGAATCCCCTTCGACAGATAATTTTGCGGCTCCGTACATCTCAAACTGTTTTTCTTGCTTATCCCATTCAAAAGTCAATCCTTTTGGGGCAAATTCTAACGATTTCATTTTAAAATCAGCAGTAATACCAAAATGAATATGCTGTACCGCCCCTGATTTAATTTTTAGCCCCACATCAGTAGCAGTTCCTAAATCAACATCAATTGTATCAGATTCTAAAACAACTTTGCAATCTCCGTAAATTACGTAATTTGTTGAATCTCTATTATATTCAAATGTTAAGCCGGTAGGTTTTATTTTAATCCCTTTAATATTAAAGCTTGCAGTTAATCCGAAATTGATATTTTCAATTTTACCCGACTTAATTGTTAAACCCGGATTATCACTGTTGCCTAAATTCACATCTATTGTATCTGCTTCGACCAATACTTTACAATCACCAAAGATTTCGTATTTTGTTGAATTTCTGTTATATAAAAAAGTTAAATTATTAGGAGATATTGTAACGCTTTTTACTTTAAAGTTACCCGTCAACCCGAAATTAATATTTTGTATTTTCCCGTTTTTAATTGTTAACCCGGGTAAACTACTATTACCTAAATTTGCTTCAATAGTATCTGTTTCAACCATTACTTTACAATTGCCAAAGATTTCATATTTTGTTGAATCTCTGTTATACATAAATGTTAAATTAATTGGAGATATCGTAACACTTTTTACCTTAAAGTTCCCCGTCAATCCAAAATTGATATTTTGTATTTTCCCGTTGCTAATTGAAAAACCCGGAGAAATACTTGTGCCTAAGTTGGCATTTATTGTATCTTCTTCTACCAGTACTTTACAATCACCGTAAATTTCATATAAAGAAGAATTTTTGTTATAAAGGAAAGTTAACCCGTCAGGTTTAATTCGTAAGCTTTTAACCTTAAAATCCGCTGTTAATCCAAAATTAATACTCAGAACCGAACCGTTTTTATATAGAATTCCGGGAGCTTGAACCGATCCGAGATTTACATCAATAGTATCAGTTTCCAATAATATTTTACAATCCCCATAAATTTCATATGTTGATGAGTTATTATTATAATAGAATGTTAAGCCGGTAGGTTTTATCTTTACTTTTTTTAAGTTAAAATTTCCCGTTATACTTAAAATAAAATTTTCAATTTTATTATTTGTTATAACTATTCCGCTATCTGCGCTTTCTCCAAACGAAACCGAAATAGTGTCGTTACCGTCAGAGGTAATAAAATCAGCATCTCCGTAAAAATTAAATTCTCCCGATTTATAATCAATAATTAATGGTTTAGGTAAAAATCTTGCACTAAATAAATGAAAAGCTCCTTCTAAAGTCATCCCCATTTCTTCAATTTTCCCGTCCTTCAAACTGAAAGATGATGAGTCTTGAGTACCAAAAGAAACAGAGACGTGAGAAGTATCGTTACCGGTAGAATTTCCTAATATAAATTTTGCCGTTCCGTAAATTTGAATTTCTGAACTGTCCGAATTCCAAAAAGCACCTAAATTTTCAGCTATTATTTTAGTTCCGTGTATAGTAAGATCTGTATCAATGCTTAAATTAAATTCTTTTACGGAACCATGTAATAAAACAACTCCGGGGGTTGATGTGTTACCAAAATTAAATTTAATACTGTTTTCTTCAAGACTCGCAGTAGCTGAACCCACAAAATTGTACTCATCGTTATTTTTTGCCCAAATAACCCCCAAATTATTAGGGCTAAATGTAACTCCGTGAATTTCAAATGTAGATAAAACATTAAAATTTACTTGTTCAAGCGTTTCATTATTAATTATTATTCCCGGTGTTGTAAAATCACCTAATGTAACCGAAATATTTTTTGAGTCAATTTTAAAAGTTAGACCACCCCACATTGAAAAAGTATTGGACACATGATTGTAATTTAACCATAAACTATCGGGAGCTATCTCCATACTATGTAAGTTGAAAACAGTTGATATCTCAATACTATAACTGCTATCCCTTTTTTCAAAAGTTAAGCCTGTGAAACCCGGAACGCTTATAGTTTGAGCACTAAAAAAAGAGGGAATTAATACAGTTAATGTAATTAATAAAATTGTAAGTTTAGTCTTCACCTTTTCTCCCTAATTTATTTAACGTATTGTATTTTTAACACAATAATTCTGTACTTGCCCTCAAACTTCAAACTATTTAACATTATAGAACAAGTTAATAAAATATTAAGTTATCCGATTAATAAATTTTAATATTTTTTTTATTTTTCTATTTTTTTGTCTTTTTTTCGTTAAAAACGACTATTTTTTGTGTTATTTTTACTTTTCTTTAATTCACTATTAGTTTATTACAATAAAACTTCTCTTAATTTCTTGGTTGTAACTTAAAAGGGAATAAATAAATTATGAGACAAAAAAATAAAATCGTTTTCTTTATACCGAGAGTATTAAGTATTTTATTTATCTGCTTTATAGGTATGTTTTCTTTTGACTCGTTTGACGGAAAACATTCATTCGTAGAAATGTTTTTGGGATTCCTTATACATAATATTCCGACTTTTATTCTTTTATTTATTCTAATTTTTGCGTGGAAAAAATCATTATTAGGTGCAATTTTATTTATTTTGGCAGCAATAGGAATGTTTCTATTTATAAAAATTAGACATTTTTCATACTTTTTATTATTGATAGCTCCTTTATTATTGCTTTCGGTTCTCTTCTTTACTGATTGGATTATCAACAAGAATAAATAAGTTGTATTTTTGAACTCAATTAATTAAAATCCATTTAGCAAAATATTAAAAATACTTTTTTAATGGTTTGGATATATACAAGATTGTTTATAAATTAAAACAATTTTTAAAATAATACGGTGAATAGCAAAATGATTATCTTAATTAAAATTCGACAATTAAATGAATTAAACTCATTAACAAAACAATGGAAACTAATTTTCGTACTATTGTTATTTGTTAACTCAGTTAGCTTTTCACAGTTTCAAAATATTAAAATTGGCACATATAATTCATATTCGCCGCAAGAACCGACAATTGTTCTTGATCCAAAGAACACTAACAATATTCTTGTTGCGGCAAATACTGATTTATATTACTACTCAACCAACGGAGGGTTTAATTGGACAAGAGGAATAATCAACTCAAACTACGGAATTGCCGGTGATCCGTGTGTAATAATTGATTCATCAAGTAATTATTATCATTTTCACCTGGTACCGGACTTAACAAAGGTTGTTTGTCAAAAAGCCTCTTCATTAGGCAGTGTTTGGTCAAACGGAACATACACGGGTGTTAACGGAACCAAAGATAACGATAAAGAGTGGGCTGCCGTTGATAGAAAAACAAATTTCTTATACGTTTCTTGGGCACAATTTGATCAACACGGAAGTATGTCAACAAGTGATAGCACATCCATTCAGTTTTCTCGTTCAACTAATCAAGGTTTAAGTTGGACAACTCAAACAAGGTTAAATAAAAGAAACGGGAATGCACAAGGCGGTAATTTAAGTTGTCATGCTCCTATGCCGGCAGTTGGACCAAACGGAGATGTATATGTAACATGGATGGGTCCATTAGGATTAATGATTGATATTTCCCACGATTACGGAGTAACTTGGCTAGATGAAGATATAAAAGTAACTCCTTCAAGAGTAAATTGGTTAGTATTTAATATACCCGGAATTCAACGCGCACCCGGTTTTCCCATAATTAATTGCGATTTAAGCAATAGTCTTTATAGCGGCAATATATATATTTGTTGGGCAGATCAAAGAAACGGTTCTAACAATACTGATATCTGGGTTGTGAAATCAACAGATGGCGGCTATTTGTGGAGTAGTCCCAAGAAAGTTAATAATGACCAATACACAAGACATCAATTTTTCCCATGGATGACAATAGATCAAGCTACAGGGTATCTTTACTTTATTTTTTATGATAGAAGAAATTATACAGATAGCAAAACAGATGTTTATATGGCTGTTTCAAAAGACGGAGCAGAAACTTTTGAAAACATTAAAATTAGCGAAACCCCGTTTACTCCGTCACAATCTGTTTTTTTGGGTGATTATATCGGTATTACTGCTTATAACAATGTTATTAGACCCGTATGGACAAGATTGGATAACGGAACATTGAGTTTATATACTGCGATAATTAATTCCGTTTCTAATGTTGATGAAAATCCCGAACTGGTTTTACCTGATGATTTTATATTGTCATCCGCTTATCCTAATCCGTTCAATCCTTCAACAACAATTAAATATAAAATAAAAAAACCCGGAATGGTTACCTTAAAAGCATTTGATATATCCGGCAAGGAAGTTTACACAATTGTAAATAGTTATCAAACAGCCGGCGAATATAAAATTTTGTGGAATGCAGAGAAGTTAACAAGCGGCGTCTATTTACTTAATATGCGATTTAATAATTTAAGTAAAACTATTAAAACTATATTAATGAAATAGGTTTAATACTTTTCCGATTTCGTGATTTCAGATATTAATCTTCGTACTATACTTTTTTATTTCTTTATATACTCGTATTCTTTTTTGGGTAACAATTTGCAATTTTTAAAAATCATTTTAAAATTTGTTAATTATACTACTTAATGGTCTTTAAATATTCCCATAACCTAATTATTTGAATATTAATATTTTTCGTTTTATCCTTACATCATTGGTAATTAAAATAATTTCCTTAGAGTTGTAGCTAAATTGCTTTAGCGGATCCGTCTTAAAATTTTATCAAAAAAAGAGGAATTTTTTTTAATCTATCAATATTTGCGAAATATTTTCGATAATGTATATAATATTGTTTTAATTGTCTTTTATAATAATTAGGAGTAACAATGTTGAAAAATTTACTATTTGTTGTTTTGTCAATACTTGCTATTTTAATCTTTTTCGGCTGTGAAAAAAGCAATGTTACTGATAATTCAATTACTCCGAATTCGGTTTATACAACGCTTGATGCTACTATTATTCCTATTTCCGTATCTTCCTATCCGCCTAGAGTTTTAGCAAATGAAGTTTCGAAATATGCAGTTTATGGTTACGGATTATGGTACAAGGGACCCGGTATCCCGTATCAAAAAAGACTTGACCTAATGCCCTTTTCGTATGACGGAACCACTGCTAAAAAAGTTTCAACTCTTTTGCATTTTTTTGCAATAACAGATATTCATGTCACAGATGTTCAGTCACCTAATCAAGTTCTTTATGACGGACTTCAGGAAGAAGGTAATTTATCGGCATATTCGCCCACAGTCGTATATTCTACTCAGGTTTTAGATGCTACAATTCGCACCGTCAATGCTTTGCATGAAAAGCAGAAATTTAACTTTGGTATCTTTTTAGGAGATGCGATTAACAATGCTCAATTTAATGAAATAAGAATGTATATAGATATTATTGACGGGAAATATATTAATCCAAACTCTGACCCCTTATCTACATCAAACACAGATTATATGCGTCCGTTTCAGGCTGCAGGACTTAACAAATCAATTCCTTGGTATCAAGTTTTGGGTAATCATGATCATTTCTGGACAGGTGTTTTTACCCCCAACAATTATCTAATTCAAAATTATATCGGTCAATATGTACTTAATATCGGTGAGCTTTTAAAAGGAGCTGATTTGGATAGTAGAGGACGATATATGGGTGTTATTGACGGTTATACAGAGTATGGAGAAGTAGTAAAAGCGGGACCGGTGGAAAACTTTTCCGTACCTCCTACTATTAACCCTAATGCGGATCGTAGATTTATTAATAAAAACGATTTCATTCAAGAATTTTTTAATACAAATACTTATCCGGTGGGTCATGGATTTGCAAATACACTTATACCCGGATGTTATACTTTTGAACCAGTAACTAACATGCCTATTAAAGTTATTGTTCTGGATGATACTCAAGAAGAAGATTGTGATTTTGGTAAAGGAGCACTTGGATCATTAACCGAAGGAAAATTCAATTGGCTTATTAACGAGCTCGAAAAAGGTCAAACAGAAGGTAAATTAATGATTATCGCTGCTCATATTCCTATCGGTATATCTTCTTATTTGTTTGACAATGCATCATCTCCGTCTCAATCACTATTAATTGAGAAGCTTCATTCATATTCCAACCTAGTATTATGGATTTCCGGTCACGTTCATAGAAACAAAGTTACGCCTTTCCCTTCACCGGATCCGAACCATCCTGAATTTGGTTTTTGGCAAGTTGAAACTTCATCGTTAAAAGATTTTCCTCAAATGTTTCGTATTTTTGATATCGCACGTAATAGCGATAATACGGTTTCAGTTTATGTCGCAAATGTAAATCCCGAAGTAACTTTGGGTTCACCTGCCGCAAAATCAAGATCATACAGCATTGCCGCGATGGATGTAATTAACGATACAAGGGTTCCCCTAATATATGCACCAACGGGGGCATATAACGCCGAACTTATAAAAGCGTTAACCCCGACTATGCAAGAAATAATAAAAAAATACTAATTTGGTAGATATTTAATAAATCAATTATAAAAGCCGAAACAAGAAATGTTTTGGCTTTTTATATTAAAAGGAAATATGTCTATAAGAAAAGAAATATGTCAACAATACGATATTTCAAATTCATTAAGAGTTAGTGCCTAGTGTTTTAAAGTAAACAATAGCAAAGTCCTTCAAAATCGGGAAATAAAACCTCAGGTGCCATTTTATTATAATCTGCATACTATTTCTTAGATTCAAAGTATATGTCATTATTTTACATCAAGTTATTTTGGTATTTTAATTTATTAATCAATCACTATTTTAATTGCTATAAATAGATTTTACAAAACAGTTTAATTATTTTTTCTTAACTATTTAAATTTTTAAAACTATTTGTTATAATTGTAATGTATCTTTTTGAATCTATACTAAAAATAAGCTTTAAGTAATTCTAATCTTGAGTGTAAATATTTTACAAATAGATACAATAGTTTTTTGATTGATAAATATTTCAATTAAAAAATTCTCGGGAAATTTAGCAAATAAAACAATTTGTTTTTCAATGTTTAAGCCAGTGCCATCTACTTGCTTAAAGGGGAATTATTTAATTATTAAAAAAAATCAATCAAAAAAAGCGGGGCATATTATGGAAATATCAAATTGGTTTTTTACAAAAACATTATTAAGATTATTAATACTGAAGTATTTATTTTATAAATATTTCAAAACAAACAAAGAAGTAAAAAGCTTTGGCAATTATTATAGTACGACATCAAAAATAATTGCAAATATTTTTAAACCTTGTTCTCGAATCCTAATTTTAACTAATGGAGGAAATAACTATGAAAGAAGTTAGAACGTTAACCGATGAACAATTATTGAATATTATTAAAATCCTAACTAATCAAGATAGAATAATAGTTAATCATATTTTAAGAAATCAGCGTTCCGTTTGGGCAAATTTTAATAAAACAAAAATATTAGTACTTGATAACAATCTTGGCGTAAGTATTGAAGAAGATATAGAATTTTGTGAAGGCAAGCGTTTTCCGCTTAGAAATCTAAATCGTTATATAAATACTATTCATGAGTATCTTGAAACAGGTATCAAATACAGTAGTTCAAAAACAATATACGATTTAACACCAGACCACATAGTTGACTTAGTTGAAACCGTGATCTATGAAAATTGTATGGTATCGCGATTAGTCCATTATGATCAAAACATTTTTGCAAAAGTTTATTTACGCAGTAATATAAAATATCCTGCAAAAGTAAATATTTACAAAAATTTCGATATTACAATTGAATATTATAATCGAAACGGAAAGGCAATTCTTCGTAATATTGAAAAATATATTGAGCTTATAAACTACTTTTTAGAGTAAGTTAATATATGTCCTTTTCACTATAGATAATATAGGTTATCGGCACAATTTTATTAAAATGTGTTACGCTTTTGTGTTACACTTTTTATTTCTTTCCCCTTGTTTAAAACACAGAAGCCTTGTAAGTTGTTGTTTTACAAGGCTTTAAGTTCTGTGAGCGTCCCGATGTTTCGGGAAACCACCGACTTAATACCCGTTTAAAATAAAAAAAGTCCTAATTTCTTAGGACTTCTTCTGTGAGCGCGGGTGGGCTCGAACCACCGACCCTTTGCTTAAAAGGCACCAAAATTCATAAAAAAACCTTAAAAATAAAGGGTTTTTGCATGTTTTTTTGCCATAAAATATACCCATTCGTTTCGGATTCGTTTCGCCAACGCGGGGAATATTTTTATTTTTCTATACTTTGTTAATCTTTTCCCTTACTTCGTCATATTTTTTATGGAACCGTATTATTCTACTTGTCTTGGGATTATTTCCATCCATTCCTAAAAACTTATTTGATTGCGTTCTTGGCTTTTGTAAATCTATTAGATATACTTTTGCCACTATCGGGTTTAATACTTCGTCAATAAATTCACCTTTTGTCTCATCCCATCCTTTTAGTAATTCCAACAAATTTTCTTCCAATAAAGAAATTCTATCAGTCTCATTATATAGTATATCTCTTGGTGGGTTACTTATTATCATTTCGCTTTCAATTGTCTGTAAATTTTTATATTTCGTTTTATTAAAAAGATTTTCCACAAATATTTTAAGCTGTCTTATATTACCGGGCCATTTGTATTTTTTTAATTCCTCATAAGCTTCTCTACTAAAACTAATTTTAGTATCAGATAGTCTATTTAATTTATTTAATATGCTTGTACAAAGTGAGTTTATGTCTTCTTTCCTTTTTCTAAGCGGGGGAATAGTAAATTCCACTTGATTTATTCTTTCATAAAATTCAGGTAAAACTAATCCTTTTTTTATAAGATTTTTCAAATCTCCGCTTGTACCAAATATTAACCGGACATCTGCTATTAATTCGTTTTTTTTAGCACCAAACTTATTATATTTTCCATCATCTAAAAACTTTAACAACGACTTTTGTACATCCATATCTGCATAACCGATTTCATCCAGAAACAATGTACCCCCTTCGGCTGCTTCAATTGCCCCCGTTCCGTCCTCTTTTGCATCAGTGAACGATCCCTTCACCCAACCAAACAATTCAATAACCAAGTTTTCCTGACGAAGATAACTACAGTTTACCGATATAAAACTTTTGTTTTTCCTATTGCTTAAATCATGAACAACTTCAGCAAAATGTGTTTTACCTACACCTGTTTCACCTAATATCAACAAACTTGAATCTGTTAATACCGAATATGCGATACCCTTGATATTTTCAATGAACTCTTCTGATTTCGTATTTACTTTATCAAGCATTTCTTTTTCTAGTTTTGTCAGTCTGTTTTGTTGTTCATAATATTCTTTTGGTAATGATGAATAATAGAAAAAAGCATTATCAAAAGTTCTCATTGTTAAAAAATTAACAAAATTAAACCGAATAATAGGTAATACATTAGTTTTTGTTTTTGATTGATAAAAGCTGACTATTGCTTCTGCTATACAGTCCGCAATTTCTTTTGCAATTTCGTTTTTTCTATTTTGTTCAGTCTCTTTAACTACATATTCATACCCCAAAGCAACAAAACCCAGAGTTTTTATTTTCATTTTTACTGCAGTATCTAATACTTTATATATCGAATTTTTCAAAATCTCAAGGTCGTAAGGTTGATCGTCATAATAAAAAATATTAAAACTTTTTCCCGCCATTAAATTCGGATGCTCTAAAATTATAAAATCTCCTTTTTTGTAAGATTTTAATTTTGAGAACTGTTCTTTAATTTTATCAATCCCTACATGATCAACTATATCCTTGGTAGCACTCCTACCCGAGAAGTCCTCAAAAGGAATTTTTGCAGATACGGTATTAACAAATGCATCCGTTTTAACCAATATATTATTACGCATCGTTAAATATATAAAGGGAAAATTATTTATTTTATGGGTAAATTCACTCGGGTACCTTTGATTTCTGATATAATCGCTTACAATCTCATCTCTTTTTCCCAAAACAGAATTTATTGTAATCCTATAATTTAATAACTTTGAATATTCTTCTTCAGAAAAATACTCAATCGGATTGGGAATTTGCTTCAGCTTTTCAGTTATAAACTCAAGAGCTTCTTCAAAATTCCCGTTCCTCATCATTGTTTCAATTTGTGTAAGCATGTCGGCTCTAATCAATCAAAAATTTTAGCAACAAAAATAAAGATATTTATTATTAAAATCCTCTTTTTTTGATATAGAGCCTTCTTTTACAAAGAAGTTTTTTCAGCATCCCCAAGTTCATTGAGCGTTTCATAAAGATACGAATGAAATCTTAAGTCTTTTAATGAACAATAGTACTGTATTTTTTCAATTTGTTCCTTTAGATCATCAACCAATATATGAAGTTTTAACAATATATGCCTTCCGTCATTATCTTCTGCCAATTCAATTGTACCGCCAAAAGTTTGTATCAAGTCATCAACATATTTTTCGCGTTTTCTTCCATATCTCGAAAAGATTTTTGCGAAAACATCAAATTCTTTTACGTCCCGGCTCATCGGAAAACCTACTTTTCTTGGATCAATGATATTGTTGCTATTAAATGCATGAATTACTCTTACTTTTGTCTTTAGATAGTCCATTTTTTCTCCTGTATTTTTTAATGGTTAACGCTAAATTTGCAAATGTCGTACCATTACTAAAAAGCCATTATTTGCGCTTTATTGGTGAAAAAACTTGAATTTTTTCAAATTGACCTGAATTTTTTCAAATTGCAAGATTCAAACTGATTGAAACAAAAAAATTGATTGTACATTGTGTACAAGGTGTACACACCAATTTACTAAAGGGGCTCGAGTTGGGCAGGCTGTTCAAGGTGTACGGGGTGTACAAG
>JAEXOD010000046.1 GCA_023447335.1 Bacteroidota bacterium | reverse complement strand
AGTATATGACATCCTTGGAAAAGAAGTAGCTACATTATTAAATGATGAATTAACGGTAGGCGGATATAAAATAAATTGGGTCCCTGAAATGTTAGCAAGCGGAATTTATTTTGCAGTTATGCAAGTCGGAAAATTGAATAAAACTATTAAAATGAATTATTTAAAATAAAGAGGGTAAAAATGAAAAAGTATTTAATGAATTCAATCTTAATAATTATTTCTTTTGGTTATCTTCTTAATGCAAAAGAAAATAATACCTTAACAAGAAGTTTTTATAAACCACTTGTTGTAACAATTATTACCAATAATTCTTTAGGAGATACACTTAAAGATTTTTTTGAATACGATGAAAAGGGAAATCTTTTATCTCAAACATTAGTAAATGTTACAAACGGGTCTTATCTCTATTTGGAAAGAAAGTCTTCAACTTATAATGAAGATGGCAATAGACTTTCATACATGGAAGAAGAACGAAACGGTATTAAATGGGATACATTGTATAAAACCATTTACACCTATACAAATTTTGGAAGAGTTGAAACAGAATTATACGAATCTTTTGATTGGGGATATTTTGCTAGTAAAAGCGATTATGCTTATGATGACAAATATAGACTCAGTCAAATTAAACAAGATTTTTGGGAAAACGATACTTGGATTAATTACTACATCTACTCTTACTCCTACGATATTTATGGTAATTTAGAGTACGAAACAAGTAAATATGATGTTGGATATCGGGTTGACTATTCACGGTATTATAATGTTTATGATGTAGATGGAAAAAGAGTAATAAGGTTATTAGAAGCAAAAGTAAATGGAGATACATTATTTAGGGCTGTACAAAGGTACTTTTACAACTATGTAAATAATAAACTCACTTCTGTTAAATTGCAAAGATGGTATTTAAATGTTTGGACTAATAGATCTTTTGATACTTTAACATATAATGCAGGAGGTAAACTGGTAGAGAATCTAAATAAGTATTGGGATAGTAACAAATGGGAAGATACTTATAGAAGGCAATATACATACGATTATTTCGGTAATCTTATAACAGAATTGCGTCAAGAGGCAAGTTATTCAACATTTTACAATGATTATTATAAAATATATGCTTATGATCAAAATGGTAATTGTATTAATGCAAAATGCAACGATTGGGCTGGAAATCATTGGACTATAGGAGGCGGAAGTGCGAAAATTCTATACAACTCCGGAAAAGATACATTAAACTATGATGCAAGTGAAGTAAATGTTGAATATGTGTTTTTTACTGATATCAATGATGAAGATATATCAGTAAATTCTTTTTCCCTTTCCCAAAACTATCCAAATCCGTTTAATCCTTCAACAACAATTAATTATCAGATACCTAATGAAAGTTTAGTAACTATTAAAGTATATGATGTTTTAGGAAAAGAAATAACAACATTAGTGAACGAGAATAAGGCTGCCGGCAAATATTCTATAAATTTTGATGCCAAAAATTTAGCAAGCGGAGTTTATTTATATAGGATAAAAGCAGGCAATTATATTAGTACTAAAAAAATGATGTTATTAAGATAAAACCCCCGCAAATATATACGTTTTGCAAGGTGCTAATGTTTTTGATGATGTGCCTTGCAAGACTTTATTTCTGTTAATCTCTTAAATATTAAAAAAAAGTTAATCAAATTGAACTAATTGACTTGCAGATTAGTTAGTAAAGTAATATATTTGAAATCAGAATTAAAAATCTGATTTATGATTAATTATTAACAAGGAATATAAATATGAGCGAATTTATTAACAACAGCAAACAACGTGTTGGCGAATTAAAAAAGCTAATGGTTGAAATTAACAAAGGAAAAAATGTTGAAGAAGCAAAAGCTAAATTAGCCGAATTAATGGGAAGTATTCCGTATGGTGAAGTTGTGCAAGCTGAGCAAGAACTTATTGAAGAGGGGATGAAACAAGAAGAAATTCTTAAATATTGCGATTTACATAGTCAGGCATTACGCGGTAATTTAGATTTAACCGGAGCAAAAACTGCTCCGGAAGGTCATCCGATTGATACTTTTATTAAGGAAAACGGTTTGGTCTTGCTTGAAATAAACAAACTTGAAGATATTTTTACAAAGGTTGAAAGTAGAGAGAATTTAGAAGATGTTACGTCAGAATTGTTAAGTATAAAACAATTATTTAACAATTTAATGGATATTGAAAAGCATTACGCACGAAAAGAAAATTTAGTATTTCCTTATTTGGAAAAATACGAAATTACCGGACCACCTATGGTTATGTGGGGTAAACATGATGAAATTAGGGGCTTTTTAAAGTCGGCTCAACAAGTGTTTCCCCAAGTGCAAAGTGCAAATGTGGAGGAATTAAAAGGATATATAGCCATTCTATTAAAGCCGACTACGGAAGCGATTAAAGAGATGATATTTAAAGAAGAAAAAATTCTTTTCCCGATGTGTATGGATACTTTTAATGATATTGAGTGGTATGAAATTTACAAACAAAGCGGTGAAATCGGTTATACTATTGAAGCTCCTAAAGTAGAATGGAAACCGGCAGATGTAGCAGAAGAAGAGGTAAAACCAAAAGAAACCGGCAGAATTACTTTACCTACAGGTTCATTTTCGTTAAAAGAACTTGAAGCATTTTTAAATACTCTTCCCATAGATATGACCTTTGTTGATAAGGATGATAAAGTTAGATATTTTTCACAAGGGAAGGAAAGAATTTTTGATAGAAATAAAGCAATATTAGGTCGCCAAGTGCAATTTTGTCATCCCCCTTCAAGTGTACATGTAGTTAATAAAATAATAGAAGATTTTAGAACAGGAGTGCAAGATAGTGCAACATTTTGGATAAATTTTGGCGGTAAATTTGTCCATATAGCTTATTATGCAATGCGAGATGAAAAAGGTGAATATTTAGGTACTTTAGAAGTTACTCAAGATATAGCCGGATTTAAAGCAATTGAAGGAGAAAGAAGAATATTATCCTACGAAAAACCAGAAAACAATGAGGTAAAATAATGGCACATGTCAATTTAGATATAGTTCCCGAAAGCACACTTGATGTAGTTTTAAATAGATATCCGATAATTGAAGAGAAATTAGTAGAATTGGTACCGGCTCTATCGGCTTTAAAAAACCCGGTTTTAAGAGCTAACATCGCAAAAGTTACAACTCTTGGACAAGCTGCAAAAATTGCAAATTTACCGACAGGCGAATTTATTAATACTTTAAGAAAAGAAGCCGGGTTAGATTTATTTGATATCAATCCGGGTAATAATGAAGAACTAACCCCAAGTTGGTTGGATGATAGTAAAGTTGTAACAATTTATGACGCGAGAGAAGATTTATCAAGAGGAATACATCCCGCATCAAGAGTATTAACAGAATCGGTAAATCTTAATGTAGGTGATATCTTCTTGCTAATCACTAATTTTGTGCCCGGACCTTTGATGGCTCGCGGTGAAGCATTAGGGTTAAAAGTATTTAACAAACAGTTAGAGCATAATAAGTACGGTTCATATTTTTATAAACCTAGTGAATTAGGCGATATTCCCGAAAATAAGCTAAAGGGCGGATGCTGATAGGGAAGCGGAAAGGTGGAAAAGTGATAGAGTAAAACAGTGATAAAGTGAAATAGTGTTGATATTGAGAATCGGTTATTGTTTTTTTTATTTGTTAGGAATAGCTGATTTGCAATTTTTGAACCGGAATTTTCAGGATTAAGGTTAAATTTACCGGAAACTTTGTTGCCTTATCCTGAAAATATCTTTAATATCATTTTAACCTTGATTTCAAATGTCCAACATTCTTAATTATTTAGATTCATATATTATAAGAATGCATTTTTAGAATCGGGGAAAACTATCTTTTAAGAATAAAAAAACCCGCTCTATTTAATGGAGTGGGTTTTTCATAGAGTAAAAATCAAATTTATTTCATTAGGGTCATTTTTTTAGTATTTACAAAATTTTCGGCTTCAAGTCTATAAAAATAAATACCGCTTGGTAATTGAGAACCGTCAAATTCAACATAATGAGTGCCGGCATCTAATTTACCGTTATAAATAGTAGTAACCAGTTGACCAATCATATTATAAACTCCTACATTTACATTAGTTTCTTTTGGAATACTAAATTGTATTTTAGTTGAAGGATTAAAGGGGTTGGGGTAATTTTGTTGTAATGAATAATTATTAGCGGTCAGGTTTAATAATTCTACACCGGTACTATTATCGGTATATTTATAAATTTTACCGTTACCGCCTACTACATAACCTAAATATTGATTTAGAAAATGTAATGAGCCGCTATAAATATCTGAAGTAGTTGATAAGGAAATATCCCAAGACAATCCGGAATTGGTTGTTTTTCTAATAAAAATTTCGGATTGTGTTGCCGATGTTGCCCATCCGTTTTGCTCATCAAAAAACTGAACATTTGAGATAGCATAAGGCAAATTACCTGCAATATTAACCCAATTAAGTCCTCCGTCAGTTGTTTTTAATACGACACCTGCTGTTTCGGTTCTTCCGGTGCACCATCCAATATTTTTGTTTATAAAGTATAGACCACCAAAAAAGAATGAATTATTAGAATAAACAGTTTCCCAAGTAGTACCGGCATTAGTTGTTCTAACAATTACTCCCTTTTTTTCAGAAAAAGCCCAACCGTTGTTTTCATCAACAAACTTAATTCCATAAAATCTTGACCATGTTGTATTGTTACTTGTTAAGCTCCAATTATTACCACCGTCTGTAGTTTTATAAATAAAACCTGTGTTAGGAGTAGTACCGTCAATTCCGCCAACAGCATAGCCAATTTCGGAATTAATGAAAAATAACTTAGTAATGTTATAAGCATCTCCTTGTTTTGCCCAAGTTAGTCCGCCGTCAACAGTCTTTGCAATACCGAAATCGCCTCCAATCCAGCCCACCTGAGTTGAAATAAAAAAACAACCAATAAGTAATTCATTATTTGCGGAAGGGACTATTATTTTTATCCAATTTGTACCACCGTCAGTTGTTTTAAGAATAGTGCCGCCTTCACCCACAACCCAACCGTTATTTGCGTCAATAAATTGAACATGTCTTAGTTTATTTGCTGTGTTACTAAGTTGCTCAACCCAAGTTTGAGAATATAAAAAACTTGAAAACAATAAAAAAACAAGAATAGAGAGAGTGAATTTAATTTTCATTTTTACCTCACAAAAAATTAAATTATTTTAGATATTTATTTTGAATAAAAACGAGGTCGGCTCTCATTTTATATACAAAGATAATAAAAAAAAGGATACGATATTCAGGTAAGAAAACTATTTATTTGAATTGAATCGGAAATGTTATTTTTTACTTCATTAATGTCATTTTTTTAGTTTTTACAAAGTTTTCAGCCTCAAGTCTATAAAAATAAATACCGCTTGGTAACTGAGAACCGTCAAATTCGACATAGTGAGTCCCGGACTCTAATTTCCCGTTGTAAATTGTTGTAACTAATTGACCTAGCATATTATATACGCCTAAATTTACATTAGTTTCTCTAGGAATACTGAACTGTATTTTGGTTGAAGGGTTGAACGGATTAGGATAATTTTGCTCCAAAATAAATGAATTTGGGTTTGTAGCATCACTAATACGGTTTATTACACTCCCTTTTACTTGTGATGCGATAATATCATTGTTTTTTGATTGCTTACCGTTAACCCCAAATAAATTATTGCTTTGGTTTTGAGCGAGTAACGTAATTGTAAATGTAATTATTATTAGTAAAATTTTTTTCATCTATATTTCAAAATCCTTTTTTAATTATTTAATTAGACGTTTTTTTTTATTAAATTGTTTCACAAAAAAAAAATTGTTTGTAAACAAATATCAAATATCATGCCTGTATATAATTAGTTAAAACTCTATTAAATACCTATAAATTGAAGTATAATAATGCGAAAGTTAAACGAGATTATCAATATTTGGAAAAAAGAATTTAAGAATAAGAATTTTAAGTCTTCTACATTTGTAACATTAATTGTAATATCAATAGTTCTATTTTTGGTTACAAGGTTTTTAACTTATAACGAATTTAGAGAAGGGTTTTCGATAAAAGATCCGATTTTAAGTTTATTTAATCCTATTGATGTTACTTGGATAACATTTATAATAATGTATTCTGCGATACCTATAACTATAATATCTTCAATAAAAGAACCTAGGACAATAATATTGGCACTTCAAGTATATATTGTAATGATATCACTAAGAGTTGTCGGTATGTTTTTATTACCTCTAAATCCGCCTGAAACTATAATTATTTTAGAGGATCCCTTTATTGCATTTTTTAGTACCGGAATGACATTTAAAAAAGACCTTTTTTTTAGCGGTCATACAGCAACTATGTTTTTAATGTATTTATGTGTTAATAATAAAATTGTAAAATCGTTTCTTTTGTTAAGTACGATTTCAATAGGTGTATTAGTTTTAGTACAACATGTGCACTATACAATAGACGTTTTTGCCTCTCCTTTCTTTACCTATGTTGCGTATCTTATAGCAAAAAAAATTCATTTAAAGTTTTCATATTAAATGGAATTTTATTCACGGCTTTTCTGTTAGAAAATGTATAATAAAAAAATTCGGCTGTTATGGTATTAGAATCACAATATTTACATTATTTATCTGCATTAATAGACGGTAAGAAGGATGAGTGTACAAGAATAATATTATCATTGTTAGATAACGGTGTTCCGGTAAAAGAGATATATACTAACGTAATTAAACGATCTATGTATAGAATAGGGCAGTTGTGGGAAAATGATAGAACCAGTATAGCAAGAGAGCATCAAGCAACAAAAATAACTGAAATTATTATTAACATTATATATCCATATATTCTTAAAGTACCTAAAATTGAGAAGAAGGTGATTGTAACATGTACCGATAAGGAATTTCATGAACTTGGTGCCAGAATGGTTTCTGATGTTTTTGAGTTAAATGGATGGAATTCTATTTACTTAGGTGCAAATACACCAAAGGATGAGTTAATTAAATTAATTGAAGAAGAAAAACCGAATTTAGTTGCAATCTCACTTAATTTTTACATAAATATTGTTAGATTAATGAAAGAAATTGAGCTAATAAACGAAAAATTCCCTGACTTGCAAATTATTGTAGGTGGTCAGGCTTTTAATGACGGGAATGAAGAAATATTGCATAAATATAAAAATGTGAAGTATATTTCATGTTTATATTCTTTGGAAGAGTTTATAAAAGAACAGGGTTAAAGCAATTTCGCTTTTATTTTATTTGGGTAAATAATAAGTAGTAAAATTATATTTTTTAAAATCTCGAGTAATTTTATTATATTACTAGGCTATTTAGTAATTTTAATAAAAATGAGTGAAAAACACTCGGGAAGTATTCATGAAAAAGTTATTTTCAATTTTAAGCTTGTATTTTTTAATAATAACAAGCCAACTTTTTGCCCAAGCGGGCACTTATTACGACGCTTTAAATGTGAACAGTTCAACATTTGTTACTGATTTGAAATCAAGAATTCGTTCTCCATATACTAAAATCTCGTATGATCAATTTGATGAAACTAATGTAGCAAATTTTGCTGCCGTAAATAACGGTAACGGAACCAAATCCGTATTCTGTGTTTATTCTAATTATGAACATATTTATTCCGGCACATTTTCATGGGGAACGATGAGTAGAGAACATACGTTCTGTCATAGCTGGATGCCAACCTATTCATCTGAAAGCGGAGAAGAATATTGTGATCAGTATCATTTATTTCCTACACATCAAAACAATGCAAACGGTAGAAGAAGTAATCATCCGCTTGGTGAAGTTACAACAGTAACTTATCAATTTATGGAGGGCAAACTCGGAAAAAATAGTTTGAATGAAACTGTTTACGAACCACGACCGGAACAAAAAGGAGATGCCGCCAGAGCAATTTTATATATGTTGTTAAAATATGATGGTATCAATGGGAATACGTGGAATTTAAACTGGTTGAATAATACTCGTTTGCCTAGTTTAAATGAAGCTCCTCAAAGATTTGAACTTCTATTACAATGGCATAAACAAGATCCTCCTACAAAAAGAGAAATTGAAAGAACAAATTATGTTCAATCAGTTCAAAAGAATAGAAATCCGCTGATAGATCATCCCGAATATATTAATTATATCGATTTTAGTAATTTGACGAAATTAAATCCGGTTTATGCAGCAGAACCAACAAATCATCCTACAAATGTGTCTGCAAGTTTAGACGGAACTTCAATTATTATTAATTGGAACCCGGCAACCGGTACACAATTACCTTCAGGGTATTTTATTATTGCATATGATAAAGATGATTATTTCTTACCGATTGACGGGGAAGTTTATACCGAAGATACTCAATTAGGTGACGGTAAAGCAATGGTTTATGTACCTGCTACTTCTAATACATACACATTCGGTGCTCTTGTAATTAATACAAAATATTACTTTACGGTTATACCTTATAATGGTGAAAATCAATTAATAAATTATAAAATTAACGGCACTTTACCTCGCGTATTAGCTGTTCAGGCTTTACCTGTTGAGTTAGTTTCTTTTAATGCAATCAGCAGTAAAAACAAAGTGACTTTAAGCTGGATTACAGCAACCGAAGAAAATAATAGCGGGTTTGAAATTGAAAGAAGAAATTTTGATGATGTTAATTATTGGACTAAAGCAGGATTTATAAACGGTGCAGGTACAACAACATTAACTCAAAATTATTCTTTTACAGACGAGCTTGAAAAACCGGGAAAATATGTTTATAGATTAAAACAAGTTGATTATGACGGTAGTTTTACATTTTCGAATGAAATATCTGTTGAAGTTACAAATCCTTCGAGTTTTAGTCTAACACAAAATTATCCCAATCCTTTCAACCCTTCAACTAAAATATCTTTTCAACTTCCCAATGATTCAAAAGTATCATTAAAGGTTTTTGATATGCTAGGGCAAGAAATAGCTACTTTAATTGATGCTAATATGTCTGCAGGCAGTTATACAACAGATTTTGATGCCACAGGATTAAATAGCGGTATTTATTTCTATAGAATGGAAGCCGGAAATTTTATATCTATTAAAAAGATGACGTTGGCAAAATAATTTGAAATAGAAAATCGTAAGTTTAAAAGCCTGCTATAAAAAGCAGGCTTTTTTAATTTTAATAATAATAATTTTATAAACTTAAAAATTTTGCTGTAAAGGAGTTAATAAATCAAAGGGGTAAATGTTGTTACAATAAATAAAAAACTACTTGTTTAAAATTAAGTAATTCTGTTAAATAAGTTCCGGTTCTAAGCAACCAACTTTAGACAACGGACACGAGCTGAAAGATGGAGGGAGGATTTAATACTACTTTTTCATCATTCCACACAATATTTAAAGATTTTTATTTTAGAATAACAAAGAAATCATTATTTTGTAAAGTCAAAATGTTATTACTTTAGAAACGGGATTATTTTATGGAAAGTTACGGATTTTGGTCATTATTGCCGCCTACATTGGCAATAATTTTAGCGATACGTACTAAACAAGTGTTTATTTCTTTATTGTTGGGTATTTGGGTGGGCTGGCTAATTATAAGCGGAGGAAACCCTTTAACAGGTACATTCAATACCGTACAAGCATTGGTTGACGTATTTAATGATGCAGGTAATACTAGAACTATTATGTTTAGTTGTCTTGTAGGAGCATTAATTGTATTTGTACAAAAAAGCGGCGGTACCGAAGGGTTTATTACGGTAGTACACGGGTTTTTAAAAAATTTAGAGAAAAAGAAATCAGTAAATAGTAGAATTTTAGTTCAATTAATGGCAATGTTTACCGGATTGGTAGTTTTTGTTGAAACAAGCATAAATATATTGACAGTAGGTAGCATTTATAGACCTATTTTTGATGATTTAAAAATTCCTCGCGAAAAGATGGCTTATATTGCACATTCAATGTCTCCGACAACCTGTGTGCTTATCCCCTTAAATGCATGGGGTGCTTATATTATGGGACTCTTAGCGGCTCAAGGATTTGCAAATCCTTTTCAGGTTTTAGTAAATGCTTTCCCGTTTAATTTTTATCCGATGATAGCAATTGGTTTAATTGCATTTTTTATTATAAGTAAAAAAGACTTTGGACCGATGAAAAAAGCTGAAGATAGAACACGTACAACCGGAAAATTAATGAATGATGATGCAAAACCTTTAATAAGTACTGATGCATTAGCTTCCGAAAAAAAAGAAGGTGTAAAAGCAAAAGCATTTAATATGTTAATCCCTATTGCAATTATGGTATTAATGATGCCGGTTATGCTAATAATTACAGGATATCCCAACGTTCAGAATTCGGAAACAATGGCTTGGTATAAAATTGCTGCAAGTGCAATCGGTTTAGGTTCAGGTAGCACAAGTGTGCTTATATCAGTACTTACATCAATTATTATTAGTATGATAATGTACAAAGTGCAAGGAATATTTAAATTCCAAGAATCAATTGATATTGTTATTAGCGGTATTTCTGCATTAATTCCTTTGGCTCTTTTAATGTTATTAGCCTTTGCAATAGGTGCGGTTTGTAAAGAACTAAAAACCGGTATTTATATTGCAGAATTAACAAAATCATGGTTAACACCAAGTTTAGTACCTGTAATTATTTTTGCCGTAGGTTGTGTAGTTGCATTTGCAACAGGAACTAGTTGGGGTACATTTGCTATTATGATACCAATAGGAGTACCAATGGCACATACACTCGGAGCAGATGTTTCTTTAACAATTGCAGCAGCTTTAGGCGGCGGAGTATTTGGTGACAATTGTTCACCCATTAGCGATACAACTTTAATTACAAGTATGGCTTGCGGTTCAGATTTAATTGACCACGTAAAAACTCAATTACCATATGCAATTTTAGCAGGAATTATTACTGCAATTTTATATATTATTTTAGGATTTACTTTATAAAAATGAAAAAAAACACTTTTCTTCTTTTTACTTTTATTTTAATTAATAGCATTTTTGCAAAATTTAATGATGATCCGCCCCATTTACCGGTAGAGCTAATTTATTTTAAAGCTGATGTTTACCAAAATTTAGTATTGCTAAGTTGGGGAACTGCTACCGAGTTAAATAATTATGGTTTTGTAATTGAACGCTCGACAACAGAAGATTTTGCAGTTTTTGAAAACTTAGGATTTGTTGAAGGGCACGGAACTTCTTATAATACATGGCATTATACCTTTGAAGATACTACTATTACTATAGCGGGCACATATTTTTATAGATTAAACCAATTAGATATTGACGGAAATAATAAATATTCTCCTACAGTTAGCGTAGTTGTTACATCAGTTGAAACACCTATTGATAGGGAACACTACGATTTTAAACTGAATCAGAATTATCCAAATCCTTTTAATCCGGAAACTAATATTGTTTTTTCCATAACTAATAATGCACATGTCTCTTTGGTTATTTACGATGTTTTGGGGAATGTAATAAAAACTTTAGTAGACGAAAATTTATCAGTAGGAAATTATAACATCATGTTTGATGGCGAAAATCTTTCTTCGGGAGTCTATTTATATAAATTACAAGTAAATAACAAACTTATTTCGAAAAAAATGGTTTTACAGAAATAGCAAATGTGATTTATCTCACAATATTTATTTGTTGTGAGTTATGATACAAAATAGGAATAATAAAATAATTATATTCAAGAATTGTAAAAATATATTATTTTAGTAAAAAGAATTGTTAATTAAATAGGAGAAAATATGAAAAAAATAGTGCTTGTAATCTTTTTATTATCAAGTATGGTAATAAATGCACAATTTAATAGTAATCTAAAACCAAACGAAGGCTTAATGCAAGGTGGTTTTGGTTTGAATTGGGTTGACGGTCAACCATTTTATTCTTTTAGAGTTACACCTGAATTTGGTTTTGCTAATTTTGGTTTAGGACTGGATTTAAATTTAGCCGTTGATGGTAAAGGTAACTTTAGAAAAGAAAATTATAATGAATTTACGGATTATTTAAGCATAATTAGATATGCCCGATATGGTCACAAACATGATCCGATTTATGTTAAAGTAGGATCACTTGATTATACTACATTAGGTCACGGAAGTATAATGTACATGTATAACAATTCTCCAACGTTTGATGCTCGTAAAATCGGAGCTGAGTTTGCAATGGATTTTAACGAATTTGGATTTGAATCAGTTTACGGAAACTTTGCTCAAGCAGGTGTTTTTGGTATTCGTGGTTATGTAAGACCATTAAAATTGACAAGTATGAAAGAAATTCCAATTATTAGCAATATGGAAGTAGGTGTTTCGTTTGTTACCGATTTTAATGAAAATGCAGGTGTTACATCCGGAACTATTGATCCTTTAAATGGTGAATTTAAAGCCTTAACTGATGAAGGAAGTGTTAGTATTATTGGATTTGATTTAGGATTACCGATTGTTAGAACAGATATGTTTAATTTAGATATATACTATGATTTTGTTAAAATAATGAATTTTGGGTCAGGTTCAACTGCAGGAATTAAAGCCGAATTAAACGGATTAGGACTTGTATCATTAGGAGCTAAATTGGAACGTAGATTTAACGGTGACGAATTTGTTCCTTCTTATTTTAACGCTTTATATGAAACCGAACGTTTTAATTTTGATCCAACAACAGGTCAAGTTAGAAGTAAAGTTGCTATGTTAAAAGGTTTAAAGTCATCTGAAAGCAACGGGTTTTTTGGTGAACTAGAAGCTAATGTTGTTGACTTATTTAGGGTTTTAGGAAGTTATGAAAGATTAGATAAACAGCCTAAATCAGGTGCTTTACATTTAACCGCAGAAGTAGTTCCTAAAGATCTTCCGTTTATTACTCGTGCCGGTTACGATAAAATTAATATAGAAGATGAAGCAGATTTATTTACTTTAGACGATAGATCATATTTATTTGCAGAATTGGGTTATAAACCAATGCCGTATTTAATTGTTTCTATGGTATATAATTGGACATTTACCCCGGTTCGTGATAGTGATAAAAATATTATAGGTTACGAACCTCAAAAGTGGATTGAACCGCGTGTATCTTTTGTTTATCCTCTAAATTTCTAATTTTTATATTGGCAGAGATCTTCCGGTCTCTGCCGGTTTCATATCGTTCCTATTCTATCTTTTTATTCTGCATAAATAATTCCTTACCCGAAATCCCTTTTTTTTAAATTAAAAAATGAATATCTTACTAATTGATTTTTAATTTAAATGGAGCGATAAAATATGAAAAGAGTATTTGTTGCGTTAATGTTAATCAGTTCGATTATATGGTCGCAAGAAGTAAAAGTAATAGGGAAAAAAGAACTAACCGGAGTTCAACCGGGTAGCTATTATTTCCCGGTATTAAATTTTGACGGAAGTAAAGTTTTATTAACACAAGAAAACTATAAAGGATTATTTCTGTATGATGTTTTATCAAAGAATCTAAAAGTTATATCCGAAGAAATAGGTTCCGGTTATAATCCGATATTTTCTGAAGACGGAAGTAAGGTTTTTTATAAACAAGATATATATGACGGGATGAAACGTTTTTCAAGCTTAGTTGAATATAACGTTTATACGAATGAAAAAAACACTTTAATTAATAAAGAACGTTTTATGACTTTTAGGGCTGACCCTAAATCGAAAACATTATTAGTTAAAACTGAAAATAAAGTTAATAGCTTTAATTTATCTGATCTTAATTTAGTTGAAAGTAAAGCAGGTGCTTTGTTTGCCTTACCTTCAGATGAAAGTATAGTTTTAGTTTCAAATGATGAACAAACAGAGTATAAACCTTTTGGTAACGGTAATTATATTTGGGTTAGTTTAAGTAATGATAATAAATTATTATATCAATATGCCGGAAAAGGCACTTTTGTTACTGATTTAAATACAACTGAAGTGTATGAAATCGGTAAAGCTAATGCTCCTGTATTTTCACCTGATGGTAGATATGTAATTTATATGAATGATAAAGATGACGGACATAAAGTTTTTGCCAGTGATATTCTTGTATCAACATTTGACGGAAAAAGTACATTCAATTTAACTTCAAGTATCGAAGAAATTGAAATGTATCCGGCTGTTTCCGGTAATGGAAAATATATTGCATATTGCACTGAAGACGGTAGAATTGTTATTTTAGAAGTTAGCTTTGAGTGAGGATGACATGAAAAAATTTTATATATTATTTTTTATTTTCGCAGTTACAATTAACTTTTATGCTCAAACATTAACCGGTGCTAAAATTTGTATTGACCCGGGTCACGGCGGCCATGATCCTGCCGATGATAGATATATAGCTGCAACCGGATTTTGGGAATCAGACGCAAACTGGTCTAAGGCAAATCATTTAAAACCTATGTTAACAAATATGGGTGCTACCGTTAAAATTACAAGAAACGGGAATAACGATTCAGATGATTTAGCTTTATCAACAAGATGTCAGATTGCTAATGATTTTGGAGCAGATTACTTCCATTCAATTCATAGTAACGGTTGGCAGGGGCAATCAAATTATACTCTAATGCTTTTTAGAGGATATGATACGGCTCCGGTTTTTCCGAAAGCTAAGACAATGGGCGAATACTTAGCTACCAATATTCAAGCTACTAACAGAACTACTTCCAAGTCAAATAGAGGCGATTGGAGTTTTTATCCTGATTGGGGAACATCCGGATTAGGAGTTTTAAGAACTTTAAACATGGCAGGTACACTCTCCGAAGGTTCGTTTCACGATTATATTCCCGAATCTTGGCGTTTGATGAATGAAGCATATCGCTATCATGAAATGGTTGCAATTACGCGTTCTTTTATACAATTATATAATGATTTTCCTTATCAACACGGTGTAATTGCCGGTATTGTTCGTGATCCTACCATCACGGTGTCATATTTTTATATTGCTTCTTTAGGTGATGCTAAAAAGCCTATCAATAATGTTAAAGTGACTTTGCAACCGGGAAACAGAGTATATAACGGTGATGCAAAAAATAACGGTTTCTTTATGTTTGATAGCGTTGCACCGGGAACATACAAATTATACTTTGAAGCAGAAAATTATGCTTATGATTCTACCACCGTTACGGTAATTTCAAATAAAACTACGTTTGCAGATAAAAACATGACTCAGGCTGCTAATTACAACCCGCCTACAATTGTTTCTGCAACTCCCTCTAATAATGCAACCGATGTTAGATTAAAAGCCTCAATTACTTTTAATTTTGATATGACAATGGATAAGACTTCAACACAAGCAGCATTTGAGATTACTCCAACTGTTAACGGTTTATTTACATGGATGGATAATGACAAGACGATGATTTTTACACCGTCAACTTTTTATCCTGCTAATACTCAGATTACGGCAAAAGTAAAAAATACTGCCAAATCTATTTTTAACGTAAACATGACAAATGATTATGTTATTTCGTTTACTACTAGAAGCAAACTAAGTATACTTTCTGCATATCCAAAAGATAATTCTGAAAAAATAAGTCCAACCGTAAATGTTAGAGTAATATTTGATGCTCCTTTAAAGCAAAGTACGCTTTCAAGCGGAAATGTTTCGTTTGTAAATTCAGCAGGAACCACAATACCAATTTTTGTTGATGTTGCAGGATATGCTTTGGGTAAAATTACTTTTGATCCTCAAAATCCACTTGTACCGGGTGAAACATATAAATTAACCATAAAATCCGGTGTTGGTGATATGGAAGGATTATTCTTAGGTCAAAATTACGAATATAGCTTTAAAATTGACGAAGAAGTATATCAA
>JAEXOD010000014.1 GCA_023447335.1 Bacteroidota bacterium | reverse complement strand
ACCGTTAACACCCCAATGTATATTTCCTCCGGCAGCGTAATAACCGGAAGCAGATTTTGTTTTTCTTGCAAAATAAAACGAAAGCCCCAAAACCATTGCCACAAAAGTTATGAAAATTATTATAGCCCCAAAAGATACTTCATATACCATAAACTATTTCCTCCCTTTTTTATTCATTTTATCTTCAAGTTTAGTGCAAATAGAGTTATAAATGAAACCCATTATAATTGCTAAAATTATTAATCCAAATCCATAAACAATGGCTAAACTTTGACTTCCGAGAATATGTACACCCAATAAATGCGGTGTAAATAATCCTATAAAAACAAATCCTCCATAGATGATAACATAAAAGAAGAATAAATATAATCCGATTTTAGATTTTTTAGCCGCAGCATTATCTGCTTCGAGCTTTGCAGCCGGTCCATGCATAAGTTCCTCTATATTTTGTTTGTGTGGTATTTAACGCATCTAATCTTTTATACAGAATATAAACAGGGAATTACAATATGATAGAAAATTAAATGAATAGCAAGAAAAAATTTTCATTTTATTTATTTTTGGCAGAAAATATCTAATTTTATTTGATTTGATCGATTAGATGGTTTTGTATGAACTCATAAAGGACGCAGTTAATTTTTCTTGATATGTACCGATTTGGGTTAAGATTTTTTTTAATATTAATTGTTCCATTTCGGTAAGTTTTTTGGGAGAAATATAAGTAGTTAATTCATTATTGTTATTTATATGTTGAGCCACTATTTTTAATCTTTGGTACATTAAATAATTGAAATGAAAATTAATTTCATCACATGTTGATTTGCTTAATACTTGAAGTTCATGAAGAGCATTTATTCTATCTAGTGTATCTTTTGCTCTAATATTATTATGTAATGCGAAAATTCTTGTAAACATTACTACAGGAGCTAAACTATTTTTTATATCAAAACTATCAATATTTTTTCCTGTTGTTTCCGTAATAAAATTACCAAATACATTTATTGGCTGTTTAAATCCTACTATCGATTGAGCAAGGAAATAGTAAAATGCACTTCTACCTTTTAATGATTCAAAAACATAATCTTCTAAATCATTAAATAGATTTTTATCTCCGTATGCTAATCTAAGATCAAAAAATACAGAAATATTCAATATATTTATCGGTTCAGCGTGTTCAATCCAATCACTAAAATACTCTTTCCAAATACTTAGAGGTTTGCACCATTTTGGATTGCTAGCCATATAATCGCCCTTGCATTTTGGAAGTCCTGAATCGTCTAGATTTAAACATATTTTGGTTGCTAAGTTCAAAAAGTATTTTTGAAGATCTTCTTCCTTAAAATTAGCGTTATCTTCATAAACTATTGCATTATCTTGATCAGAATTAAATGTAAGTTCGTTTCTGCCGGCACTGCCAATAACAATAAAGGAAAAGGGAACAGGGGGAGCACCTATTTCGTTAACTGCTTGTTCAATTATTTTTTTTGTGATTATATCATTAAGAAATGAAATTATTTTATTTATTATTTGTACATTGCCTAATTCATTCAACATTGGAATTAATACATTGTTAACGTTTTTACGAAGTTCTTTTAAATCTATTAAGTTTCTACTCCTTTCAAGCGAATCAATAATAACTTCAATTGGATTAACAAAAATACCAAATAGCCTATTTTTGCTTAAAACACCAACAGGTTCATTATTATTATTTTTTAGTAACAAATACGAAATATTATAATTTCTCATTAAAGATACAGATTCTACAATTGTTAAATTTTCGTTTGCACTAATTACCGGAGAAGTCATAATATCAGAAATAAACTGATTATTAGTGTTACTATTTATTAATACTCTGTGAATGATATCAGAATGTGTGACAATTCCTATGGTTCTTTCTTCATGAAGAATCAACAAAAAATCAGAATTATATCCATCCATTATTTCAATTGCTTTAGAAATTGGAGTATTAGATAAACATGAAATTATTGGGTCTTTATAAAAAATTGCTCTTTGGTTATTTTGTGCAAAAATTGTTGTTAAAAAATTCAACGGATTATAAATTTCATCAATTGAAAAGTTCTTCTTCAATGGTTTTATTATACCGTTACAACATAATATTTCCGGGTCATCTGATTTTTCTAATGCAAGACTTAAGATTACATCTATAATTGACTTATCTTTTTTAACAAGTTGTATATGCTTTTTTTCGATTAATTTATTTGCTTTGAGTTCTTTAATTATACTTTTTAAATCCGATCTATTATTTAAAATAATAGACAAAGAAATATCTTTAAGATCCTCTTCATCATTGTATCCCAAAATATTAACAAGAATTTTATTAAGTTCAACAAATTTATCATTCTTATTTATTAAAATGCGGAAAATGCCAAGATCAGAAATATTTGAAATATTCTGTAATCTATTTTTATATTCTTCTAATTCGTTTCTAACTGATCTGTGTTCACTAATATCTCTAAATGTTAACAATAGTCCTTGTTGGTTTGCAAAGCTTACAGGTAAAACGGTTAAAATTGCTTCCGTACTATTTCC
This sequence comes from Bacteroidota bacterium, assembly GCA_023447335.1. Lineage (GTDB taxonomy): Bacteria > Bacteroidota > Ignavibacteria > Ignavibacteriales > Melioribacteraceae > JAEXOD01. The sequence continues at coordinate 4,958 of JAEXOD010000014.1, read as the reverse complement.
GTCTTTTTTCATCAAAATTACTTCAAGTTTGCTTTCCGAATCAATAGTTTCAAAAGATAAAGATTGTTCTGACGTAAGAATACTATTTATTGATAATTTCAATAATTCATCTGCAGAATAACCTAACCAATTTTGGATAAACGAGTTAGTAAAAGAGATTTGTGAATTTAGAAGTAGTATTATTCCTTCTGTTGTTGATTCAAGCAGAGTTTTGTATTTTTCTTTTGAATCTTGAAGTTGTTTTTCAGTTTGTTCTCGTTTTTTTTCTATTTTTAGACTTTGATAGGTTATAAACGCAATTATTAATGAAATTATAATAGATATACCTAAGAGTATTAAAAGCAATTTACGTGTAAGAGATGATATTTCAGCATCAACATCTTGTAAATATATTCCTGTGCCGATTATCCAATTCCAATGCTCAAATTTTTTCACAAAACTTAGCTTTGCAACAATATGTGTTGAATCATCTTTTAATTGCCATTTATAACTTATGTATCCTTCTCCTTTAGTTTTGGCTATTTTGAGAGCTTCCATAAATAGCTTTTTACCGTCAGGATCGGCAAAATCATGTAAGCTTTTTCCGTTTAATTCATGTAAATATGGGTGCATTACCATTGTAGGGGTAAAATCAGTTATCCAAAAATAATCTTTTTTATCTAAACCATATCGTAAGGCTTCTATTTGTCCGATTGCTTTTTCTTTTGCTTCTTCAAGATTTATTTTACCTTTTAAGTAATCAGAATGATATTTGTTCAATATACTCCATGCAGAATTTGTCAATTCCCGTAGCATCGTTTGTTTTTCTAAAATAGCATTTTCTTCAAATCTTGGAATAATAAAAACAAAAACAGAAATCAAAAACAAAACAATAGCCAACATGGCGGGAAGAACTATTTTTTGAAAGAAGCTTGCCTTAATAATTATTTTCATAAATTAAAACGTCTATTTAAGTTTAAAGAAATTGCATTAATAGTTAAATTGTCTGTATCCAAAATTGCAAAACCGTTAACTTGACTATTATCTGCCAAAGCCGGTAACGTAATGCTGCAATGCTTGTTTTTTAATCTAATTTTACCAAAATTATAATACATGAATCCTGTAAATAGACGAGAAAGAAAATGATTCGCTGGGTCATAACTAAGCCCAATTCCTTCCACGTGCATATGACCGCATATGCTATATAAACACTGATTACTTTTAATATAATTGAAATGTTCTTTTAGCTTTATTCTGTTTCCGATGTAATTTGAAACATATCCCGAAAAATTAGGATAAATGAAGTGTGAAAATAATATTTTAATTGATCCAACTGTTTGAAAAGAAAATTCCGATAATGCTGATAAATACTCTATATCATATTCATTTAGCGTTACTAAATAATCATCCGCATAATTCCAAACTTTATTTTTAGAAATGTGTCTCTTTTCCTCGGCAGTTAAATCATACCAATTATTGGGGAATACAAATCCGGAATGATATTTAGGGATTTTTTTTAAGTGAAACATTTCATGATTACCAAGTAAAACCAAGCTACAATTATTTTTTATTAACCGTATACATTCAGATGCATTTCTAGTATTTTCATATTTTGCTCTTAAAAACGGATATCCCAAAATATCTCCCAAACAAATAATTTGGTCACATTTTTCAATTTCAATTTGTTTAAATGCCTTTTTTAAGCTTATTAAATCTTCGTGGATATCAGAAATCACAGCTATCTTCACTATAATACCTAAACAAATGAAAAAAATACTATTTTACAGTAAATACTTGTTAATAAATGAAAAATCTAATATAAATTTAAGAATTTAAATAGATATAAAATATTTTAATTGATAAATCTGTAATCATAAACAACGTATATGAATGAATTCAATTACAAAAAAAGACAGTTAAGAAGTCTAATAAAATTATATAATTTTAAATATTGTTTCGAAGCCAACATAATGGAAAATGTCTCTAACCATTTTACTCATATTTATTAAAGTAATTTCTTGATTGGAAGCACTTAATTTTTTTTGTGTTTTTAGTAATACGCTCAATCCTGCACTTGAAATGTAATTTAACTCACTAAAATCAATAGTAGTAGAAGCATTAATATTATTAAACACAGTTTCCGCTTCTGCAATATCGGCTGCCGTAAATCTACCGATTAGTTTTATACTATTATTATCAATTAATTCTACTTTAAACATAATATTTCCTAATATTTCTATTCATGTTCTTAAAATAATTAATTAACTTTTTAACTTTTTAATAATTGTTAATATATTTTTATTTTCAATTCTTTTATAACCAATACTTGACGAGTAATGTTTAGCGATATCAATTCCCAATCCGCCAATTTTTATATCTTCCAATTTATTTAGTGATTTTACGTTTTGGTGTTCCAAGGGATTGAATTCAATTCCGTCATCTATTATTTCTATTTCAATTCTATCATTAAAAAGCTTCAGATTAGCCCATATGTAATGTTCCAGATTATCTACATAACCATGTCTTATTATATTACTAACTAACTCATCCATTATTACATTAATTTCAAAAACTACTTCATTATCTAAAGTATTCTCAATACAAAAGTTTTCAATGTTTTCAAGTAGAATTGGTAAACTTGAAATATTGTTATTTATTTGTTGCTTAAATACTTTTTCCATAAATTCTCAAAATCAAATGATTTATAGTTATTAAGAAATAAAAATGCATTAAGGATAATAATAATTAACTTATTTAATTGAAAAATGTTATAAAAATTTAGTATTTTCAATTTAATCAATATTTCTTTTAAATAGAAAAAATAAATTATCTAAATTTCCAACTTTTTAATGATTTTTGCGTATTTATGATAGAAAATGATAATAAATTGGTTGACGAAACGTTATCGGGAAAAATTGAATCATTTGGGTTTCTTGTAGAAAAGTATCAAAAAGTAATTTTTAACTTAGCACTTAAAATTACAAGTGATTACGATATAGCTAAAGATATTACTCAAGAGTCTTTCATCAAAGCATTTTCAAAATTAAATAGTTTCAATTCAAAATATAAGTTTTTTAGCTGGTTATATAGAATTGCATTAAATGAATGTTTTGATTTACAAAAAAAACAAAATATAACTGAAATTAATGAAGATGAATTTTATAATCGTGAAAATACACCTTTAGAAAATATTGAAGCCGGAGAACTTAAAAATAGAGTTAATACTGCTATTGATATGCTTGATGAAAAATATAAGTCCGTAATTATTTTAAGACATTTCGAAAACTTAAGCTATGAAGAAATTTCCGAGATATTGTTGTTGCCGATTAAAAAAGTTAAGTCAAGACTATATATGGCAAGAGAAATTTTACGTTTGAGTTTAGGAGATTTTATTAATGAAAGATAAATTATTAAAAGAATTAACAAATAAATTTATTGATAACGAACTTACAGAAAGTGAGCGAAATACTTTAAATAAATTATTGGAAGATGAAAATAATAAATACTACTTTAATTCATTTATAAATACATTAAAAGTAGTAGAGACCAAAAACGAAATTGATAGAGATATTGATATTAAGAATATAGTTATGAGGAAAATTATGACAAATGATAAAAAAACGCTAAAAGAAAAGGTAATTAATTATTTTAATGAATTATTAAGCGGTAGTTTAAGTAGTTATGCAGCAACCTTCGGTTTTGGAGGATTTTTTGTTTTGCTAATATTTATGTTATTGCCAAATAATTCAAATTTAGATGAGTCATTTTTAAAAGGAGTAATGGGGAATAATAGCAATGATGAATCTTATTATTTTGACGATAAAAATATTGACGGGGAGATAAAAATACAGTATCCTGAAGGAATAGTAGTATTAGATATTGACATGACATCCGGTTCTATTGTTGATTGTGAATTAATTTTTAATAAGGAAGAATTATCTGTTTATGGTATTAAATCATTAAAACAAGAAGGGAGTAAGACATTTTACTTAAGTGGTAATACTATTAAATTAAATGATATAAACTCAAATCATTATTTAATATTCTTTAAAAGAGTAAAACACCGTGCCGGAAAAATAGAAGCTAATTTTTTTTACGGACATGAGTTAATAAATAATAAAACTTTAGAAATTAAAAATTAATTAAAAAAGGTATTCATATGCAAAAGAAAAATTTAATTATCGGTTCCGTTTTTGTAATTGCGTTGGTTCTTATTCTTTCAATATTTTTGCCTAGAGCAAATGAATCGGATAGCGCAGGTACAATTGGAAAAGTAGATAAATATCGGAATAAAAAAACAGGGCAAGATATTGTGTTCTTTAGAAACGGATTTTTGCAGGATACAGTTTCGCTTAAAGCTGTAATTAATTTACTCGCCGTTAACGAAAATGTAATAGAAAAATTACCAAAAGAGTTTAAAGAATGGGAAACTTCACTAAAAGGAACGCTTGAAAAAGACAAAAAATTATCGTTGCAATTTACTAAATTAAATGATTTTGCTGTTTATTTAACTAACAATATTTCTACTATTAAAAGTACTCGTGAACTTTTAACTAAATATTTTACAAAAGATACTGTTGACATGAAAATTGATGTTCAGAATAATTTGATTCAATTTGACGCATTTATCAATAACCTAAATGAAAAAAGCAAAGTGCTCGATACTCTGTTTCTTAATCTAAATGGAATGATAGATAAAGAAAATTTGAAAAAATTAAATTTTTCAAAAGAAGAAACAGGAAGGTTAAAAGAAATTAGAGAAAAAATGTTAGGTTCGATGACAATTTATGCGGTTACTTGCGGTGTCCAAACAACATTGAATACTGTATTAAATAGTAAGGTTCTAAATTTGGTTTTATTTAATAAGGAATTAAACTCGTATGTATCTCCACTTTACTCAACTTCCCAATTAGGTGCAAATAGACCGATAATGAATGTTGCTTCAGATAAATATGGAGTATTAGCGCCTGCAGCTAAAG
>JAEXOD010000003.1 GCA_023447335.1 Bacteroidota bacterium | reverse complement strand
GGTGGTGGTAGTTTTGGAGGAGGCGGTTCAAGTGGTAGTTGGTAACTCAGATTATTTTGAGTTGGGGGTGAAACTGTTTAATCAAGAAGAATTTTTTTTAGCCCATGAATGTTTTGAAATAATTTGGGCAAATACAGAAGAAGATGACTATGGTAGACTTTGCTATCAAGGATTAATTCAAACTTCGGTTGGCTGTTATCACTTGAAAAATAATGATAGAAAGAATTCATTAGCTCAATTTACTAAAGCAAGTATAAAATTACAAAAATATTTGCCTTTGTTTAATAATTTAGATATTTTTACAATTTACTTGAATGTAACGAACCTTGTTGATTGTTTGAATGATTCTTCTATTGACATAACAAAGTGTAGTTTACCAAAATTAAATCTTATTAAATAAATTAAGGAGTAGTAACATGGCTATAATGATAACAGACGAGTGCATTAATTGTGGTGCATGCGAACCCGAATGTCCTAATACTGCAATTTATGAAGGCGGTGCTAATTGGAAATATGGTGATAAAGAATTTGGAGAAGGTGATGCAGCTCCTTCCGGAACTACCGGGTTCTTTTCGGCTGATTATTTTTACATAGTTCCCGATAAATGTACTGAATGCGTAGGTTTTCATGATGAACCACAGTGTGCTGCAGTATGTCCTGTAGATTGCTGTGTACCGGATCCAAACCGAGTTGAAGATAAGGATACTTTATTAGCTCGAAAGGAAACATTAGACCAAATAGGAAGATAAAGTACAATATAAATTTGCTGTTATAATAATATTAATTCCCTTCTTTTTAGGAAGGGAATTTTTTATTTTAAATATTAATACAATTTTACTTATTTAAGGATGATACTTTTATAATTGCAAATAAAAGTGTTAAAACGCCTATCCATTGAATAATAGTTAAAGCGTTTCCTCTAACTAAATATTCTAAAACTATTGCCGTTAAAGGAAAAGCTAATTCACAAATAGTTGCCACCGAAGCAGAAATATTTCTAAGTCCATAATAGTATAAATGTATGGCAGTTCCGCCTGTAGTGAACGCAATTAGTACAAAAATTATACTATTGGTTGGTGTAATTTGGGCAAAATAAGTGAATGAGTTAGTTAAGGTAACTACTATCAACATAATTATTGATGTGAAAAGAAATCTTAAATAGGTAGCAAAATCATATTTAATATTTCTTAAAGCTCTTTTACTTAATACTGTAGATAATCCAAAACTAATAGCTGCTCCTAAGGAAAACAAAACGGCATAAACCGTTTTATTACCTGTTGTAATTATTGGCAAATTAAGCCCGAAAGTCATAATATATGCCCCGATTATGGCTAATGATGCCCATAAAAAGAACTCTTTTTGTGGTTTTTCCTTTAATATTGTTGCTGCAAATATTAATGCAAAAATCGGTTGCAGTTTTTGAATTAATATTACTACAGATAAATTTACATAATTCACATAAAATAATGCTTTAGTTATAGCTAGTGTTCCTAGCGTACCGCCGAATAATGCCACCAGTGCAATTGATAACCAATCTTTTTTCGAAAAATTTTTGATTATTGAGTAATTTTTAATATTAAATGGGGTGAGAAGTAAAGCCACAATGCTACTTTCTATAAATACAACAATAGGGACTTGAAGATTATATAAAGAAGGGGTTAATAATACTCCGTCTATACCCCATAATGAAGCTGAAAGTATTACTGCGAGAATTGAATATTTTTTCATATTATGACAAAATTAAATTACAAATATAACAAATTTAATTCATTCCTTTAATGTGTTCTACGTCAACTTAAAATTTAATAATTTGTTTTTATTATTTTCATCCATTATATTTAAGTTATAAAATATCAAGGTGAGTGTTGAATAAATTTGCACTTATTTTAGTTATTCTCCTTTTTTCGTTTCGACCAATTGGGGGACAGGTTTATCCTTATTGGTTTGTAAACCAAGGAGAAATTCAATGCGAAGATTGTGCAGTCGGTATAGCCAGATTAGGGTATTATGTTGATTCAGCCTTTAGTAATGCTAAAAAAGAAGCCGTTATGAACTATATTCGTTATAAAGAGTCAAAAATAAGCGGCGGACAGGCATTTTGGAATACTGAAGCAGGTAAATACTTTTTATCAACTAGATTTAAAGAAGAGTTTGATACAATTAAAGCCATAAATATTCATAATAATTTTAAAATCCTAGATTCAATGATCTGTAAAGATTTCGTGGCAGTTTTAGTAAGTCAAAAATCGGATTGTAATAAAAATATATTAAATAGGATTGCATTTTCTAACGAAAAGCCCGTATGGTTAGAAAAATTTCCGACTGATGAAAACTACTATTATGATATAGGTTGTTCTCAGTTTTATTTTTATGAATTAAGTTCTTGGTTAATGGCAGAAAAACAAGGACGTTTTGGAATTGCAAAACAAATAGGTGTAAGTATAAAAAGTATACAAAAAGTTGATGACATTGAAGGTCAAGAAATTCAAAATGATGATTATTCCGTTATTGTAAAAAATATGGAAATAGTTAGCAGATATTTAGATAACAATAATAAAATATTTTATGTTTTATTCAGAGCTCCGATAAAGCAATAAAACGAGGTACTAATGAAAAAGTATATCTTTCTTTTAATTTTATTTTTACTATTTGTAAAATCAAATGTTATTATGGCTCAAGATGACGAATATCAGAAATGGCTTAAAGAAGAACAACAAAAAATTAATGATTTCATGTCTGAAGAGGATAAAAAATTCAAAGACTTTTTGGAACAAGAGTGGAAAGCATTCAAAATGTTTCAAGGGTTTAAATTTGACGACAAACCAAAGGTCATAAAACCTCCGGTATTTACAGATAATAGTGATAAAACAAAAACAAACACTCCTAAACAGGAAGATGAAAAGCAGAAAACGAGCCAAGTAGAAGAAATTAAAGAAAACAAAAAACCTATATTAAAGGAAAATAGTAATCCATTTAAAGATGAAAAGGATACCAAAATAAAAGAAAGCGATATAAGCAAAAAAGTTGACGAAAGTAAAACTATTCCGAAACAAAGCGACAAAATAAAATTGAACGAGCCTAAATTAGAAGATCCTAAAGTTAATACAACTCCTACTGTTGAAACAACTCCTAATATTGTTGATAAAAAACCAGAAATTAATAAAAAGAATGAAGCTACCGACGAACCTATTAAGACGATTGAAGAATCCAAAACTAATCCTGTAATAATTCAAACAAAAGTTGATCTAAATAAAAATGATCAAACTACAAACATTGATTACTACGGAACCGAAATTAAATTGGCTTATTCAAAAGACCTAAAAGTTTCTATTTCAAAAAATGCAGATAACAAATCTATCAGCAAATATTGGGAAGAAATAAGTAAAAAGAATTTTAGTGATCTGGTAAATCAATTTACTAGTTATAAAAGTGCATATAGTCTTAATGATTGGGGATATGCGATATTAATTAATAAATTTGCAAAACAGCTTTACGGAAATGATAGGAATTCACGATATTGTTTTGTGTGGTATATGTTGAATAAATCAGGTTATAAGTGTAGAATAGGATTTATTGATAAGAACATTGTTTTGTTTATTCCTGCAAAAACAAAAATATTCGGAATTCCATATTTTACTTCTTCTGATACAAAAGAAAGGCTTTATGTAATTGATTTTGAAAATTTAAATGGTGAGTTAGAAGGGTCAATTTATACATATGACGGTGATTATCCTGATGCAAAAAGATTAGTAGATATGAACATTGATAATGCTCCAAAGATATCTTCAATTGAAAAATCTAGAACCGTAAAATTTAAATATAAGGGGAGTGAATTTATTGTTGATGCAAAATATAATTCCAATATTGTAAAATTTTATGAATATTACCCATATACTGATTTAAGTGTTTATTTTAATTATCAAATATCGGATGATACAAAGAAAACTTTATTGAACTCCTTGCGTCCTTTAATAGACGGAAGAACTGCCCCTGATGCCGCAAATATTTTATTACGTTTTGTTCAAATTGGTTTTGAATACCAAACAGATGATCAGCAGTTTGGAAGAGAGAAACCGTTATTTATCGAAGAAATTATGAATTATCCGGCGTGTGATTGTGAAGATAGATCAATACTTTTCTCTTTCTTGGTGAAAGAATTATTAGGGCTACCCGTAATTGGTATTGATTATCCCGGACATGTAGCAACGGCAATTAAGTTTGATGTTGATGTTCCCGGTGATTTTGTGATGTTTAAGAATCAAAAATATACTGTTTGTGATCCGACTTATATAAATGCATATATCGGAATGGCAATGCCTCAGTTTAAAGATGGTAAATATGAAAATTTAATTGAGATTAAACATTAATTATGAACTTACGTAAAGTATATAAATCTAAAAAAATCTATTTACTAATTAGTTCGGCAATTACCTTTTTGGTAATTATGTTAATTAAATTTTCAGGGATATTTAATTCTACGGAATTAACATTTTTAGATTTGCGAAATAACTTATCTGCAAAAATGATAAAACCGGATACAAATATTGTAATGGTTACTATTGATGATAATAGTCTTAAGTTTTTTGAAAATAATGCAGTAAGTTGGCCATTTCCTCGAGAGTTTTACGGAGAAGTAAATAATTTTTTAACCTACTCCGGTGCAAAAGCAATTATTTATGATATTCATTTTTCGAGTAAAGAAATTGAAAGATTAGATGTTGACCCAGAGCAGAGCGAATTAAAATTTGCAGAATCAATAAAAGAAAATGGTAATGTTTATCTAGTTTTGGGTGTTACTGATAACCTAACTAGCGATATCAATGGTAATGAAATTTTACCAAAGTTTTTTATAGATGGTAAAACGAAACTTAAACTGAAAAAATATACCGAAACTGAAGCTCCTTTAACTACTTTTCAAGAAGGAAGTGCCGGTTTAGGCGTAGTAACTTTATTTACAGACCCAGATAATATTATTAGAAGAATTCCGTTGATGTTTAATTATAACAATAAATTGTTATCTCAGATTTCTTTTTTAGTGTATTCAAAATTTGTTGATAAAGAAATACCGACAATTATTAATGCTTCAAAACTTCCTATTGATGAAGCAGGAAATTTAATGATACGTTGGTACGGCGGGGGAGGAATTACCGGAAATGTCTTTAAATATTATCCTATTTCAAAACTTATTATTTCAGGTTATAGAATAAGTAGCGGAGAAGATCCGGTTATTAGTCCCTCATTATTTAAAAATAAAATTGTTATTGTAGGCGGTACTGCCCACGGTCTCGGTGATTTTAAGCCTGTTGCTATTAATAGTAAAGAACCTTTCCCAGGTATGGAAATTCATGCAACTGTATTAAGTAACTTAATTAATAAACATTTCATCGTTCCTGCTCCTAATTATATAAATCTTTTAATTATTTTATTTTTGGTGATTGTAGTACCTTCTATCTTAATATTTTTAAAGAAGGTTTATTATTCGTTACCTATCTTTATCGTTTTTATGGGGATTATAACCTATCTAAATATTTTTATTTATGGCAGGTTTGGATATTATTTAGATTTTATTCACGCAGAATTGACGATGCTGTTCGGATTTCTTATTACTGCAATGGTTCTATATATAATAGAAGGCAAGCAGAAAAATGAGATTAGAAAGACATTTAATAGGTATATGAGTCCGCAAGTAATAGATGAAATATTAAAAAATCCTGATTCAATTGAATTAGGGGGTCGCGAAGTTTTTGCAACGGTTTTTTTTAGCGATATTAAAGAATTTACAAACATAAGTGAAAGATATTCTCCGGCTGAATTAGTACAGCATTTAAATGAATATTTTAGTAACGCAAGCAGCATTATCCTAGAGCATAAAGCAATGCTGGATAAATATATTGGAGATGCTATAATGGCTGTTTTTGGTGCACCCATTTATCAGGAGACCCATGCTATTGCCGGGTGCCGGGCAGCACTTAAAATACAAAGACAATTAGATATGCTGTATAAAAATGTATCAGAGGATAAACCTGTTTTTATTACAAGGATGGGTTTAAATTCTGGCAAAATGATTGTAGGGAATATCGGTACTACAAGCCGATTAGATTATACAGCTATTGGAGATGCCGTGAACACTGCATCGCGAATGGAAGGACTAAATAAAATATACGGCACAAGGATAATAATATCTGAATCAACTTTTGATTTGGTAAAAAATGAGTTTGAAGCGCGTGAATTAGATCTAATTGCAGTGAAGGGAAAAAATATTCCTATTAGAATTTATGAACTATTGGGTGAAAAAGGGGAGGTTGAAAGCTCAATATTGCAATTTAAGAATTACTTTGAAAATGGATTAAAAAAATATCAAGAAAAAAAGTGGAATGAAGCTTTAGTTATATTTAAAAATTTAAATGAAAATGAGAAAGATTTATCTGTTGAGTTATATATTGAAAGGTGTCAAGAATTTATATTAAATCCGCCGGATATTAACTGGAACGGTGTGTTTTATGCAAAAATTAAATAAAAGAGGAATAGAAATGAAACGTATTACGTTATTATTTATGATTTTACTTTTTTCAGTCGGAACTATTTTTTCTCAAAGTGATCTATTTACATCAAGACAAAATAACTATGTTAGAGAAGGAGCCGGGGCTTACTTTAACTTAGTTGAAATTCTACCGGCAGGTAAAAAGGTTTCTTTATTAGAAAAGGAAGAGAAGTGGTTAAAAGTTAAATTGGAAAATGGCAAAATTGGTTATATTTCGGAAAATTGTGTTAGTGAAAGTAAACCACAAAAGGAGATTTCTTCAAAATTTGCGGATAAATGGTCTAAATCTAATGTTTCAAAATCCGGATTAGCGGGAGCTATTAAGGGTTTAAAAGGAGAATCAACAAAAACCGAAAAAGGGAATCCTGATCAATTAATAAAAAATATCAATATTCCGATTAGCAATTTGGAGTTGAAAACATTTTATGCCGGTATACAATCTGAAAATAAAAATAAACCGGATATTAAATTGTTGAATAAGTTAACAAATTATTTACCTGAATATGATCCCGCATACGAAGAACAACAAATTGGTTTCGGAATTGCCACTAGATTAATACAAAATAATGCATCAGAGAATAAAAAACTTCAAAAATATGTTAACATGATTGCACGAACCTTAATAGGAAATACTAAGTTTTTTGACTGGGAATTTAATGTTATTGTTTTGGATAATAAAATTGTTGATGGTTTTGCCGTACCCGGTGGGTATATTTTTATTACGAGAGGTGCAATTGAGAATTGCAAAGATGAAGCTGAATTAGCTGCAGTTATTGCTCATGAAATTGGGCACGTATTAAGAAAGCACGGATTACAAGAAATGTCTAAAAGAACCGGTCATATTAAAATGGATGATGCATTTGCCGAAATGGACGAAGCTTTAGGCGAAAAAGATAATGAGACTAAGCAAGTTGAAGAAGATTTAGAAGATGTTATTTTGAGTAGCTATGAAAATGTTGTACACAAGCGATTACTAGATTATGAGTTAGAAGCAGATAGAATTGCCGCAACTCTGTTATATAACACGGGATATGATGAAACTGCGATTGTCCGCTTACACAAAAGGTTATCCACCCAACATAATATTTCTAACGATATATTTGATAATAATTATTTAAAACCAAACGATTTAAGTTTAAGAGTTATTAAAATAGAACAATTTGTAAAAGAAAATTTTGACGATAACAAAAACGGTGCATTATGTATTATGAGGTTTAATAATAATATTAAATAAGGGCTAAACTTTATTAAACTTTTTTCGATAATTCATTGTTCTAACAATAAATTAACTAGGGGAAAACAATGAATTGGTTCTATGATTTAAGCATAGGGCGGAAGCTGTATTATGGATTTGGGGCAGTACTTTTTTTAGCTTTAATTATTGGGTATTTTGGATATTCAAATACTCAGGATTTAGAGTCTCTACTAAATAAATTTGCGAACGAACAAGTACCGAGCGTGAAAGAATTAGGAGATATTAAAGCTCATCAGAATGCAGTATTAGTTGGTGAACGTGGCTTGGTTAATAGGCGAATGATTACACCCGAACTAAGACAAGCACAATATAACTATTACGAAAAAAATCTTAAAGAAGCAGAAGAAGCTCTGGCACAATATTCATCAACCCCGAAATCTTCAACCGAAGAATTAGAATTACAAAATTTTAGAAGCAATTGGAATGATTGGAAAGCTAAAT
>JAEXOD010000238.1 GCA_023447335.1 Bacteroidota bacterium | reverse complement strand
TATTCGTTGCTTTCAACAAGCACCGACGAGGAAGTTGCAAGAGATTTTATATTGTTCGGTCAGCCGGATGTTACGGTAATTGTGGTTGATGCTACTCGTTTAGAAAGAAACTTGAATCTTGTATTACAGATATTGGAACTTACAGATAGAGCCGTGTTATGTGTTAACTTAATTGACGAAGCAGAAAGACACGGTTTAAAAATAGATGATAGAACATTATCACGGAAACTCGGGATACCTGTTGTATTGGCTGCAGCTCGCCAACGAATGGGAATGAATGAATTGCTTGCAAGTATTTATGAGGTTGCCGTTGGTAATTATATCTGCAAACCACGAAGATTAAAAGGGATGATTAACAAAGAATTAGAATCTGCTATTGTTGAACTTGCGGAAGTCTTGAAAGAAAAATATCCTAAATTACCTAATTTACGTTGGGTTGCACTTAGATTACTTGAGGGAGACCAAAGACTAATTGAAGCTGTAAAAAATAACGAATTGGGCGTTTTAAGTAAAGCTTCTATAGAAACTGACGGTTTTTAATTCTATAACTTTATTGCTAAGAGATTAAGATGAATAATAAAGATAATAAAATTCTAAACAAAGCAACCGAATTGAGGATAAAACTTGGTGAGGATTTGCACGATCATGTAATGGAATCAATATATTCGGAGGCTGCTAAAATATCTGAAGAATGTGTTGAAAATATTGGCGGGAAAAAAATAGATAATTTCGATAAAAAAATAGATAAAATTGTTACCGGAAAATATACGGGATTTCCGATCATGTTTGTATTACTTGCTTTAGTTTTTTGGTTAACTATAGTGGGAACAAATATCCCTTCTCAATTTTTATCTTCAATCTTAGTTGATAAAGCACATCCTTTTATCAAGACTATTTTTAATATTTTTGGAGCTCCTTGGTGGTTAACAGGAATACTTGTTGACGGGGCTTATTTAGCAGGTGCATGGATTATTAGTGTTATGCTTCCTCCGATGGCAATATTCTTCCCATTATTTACATTAGCTGAAGATTTGGGATATTTACCGCGTGTGGCATTTAATATGGATAATTTGTTTAGAAAAGCCGGTGCCCACGGTAAACAGGCGTTAACAATGACTATGGGGTTTGGATGTAATGCTGCCGGTGTTGTTGCTACGAGAATAATTGATAGTCCGAGAGAGAGGTTAATTGCCATTATAACTAATAATTTCTCACTTTGTAACGGAAGATGGCCTACTCAAATTTTAATTGCAACGATTTTTATTGGAAGAGTTGTTCCTTCTTACTTAGCAGGGTTGGCAAGTGCTGCCGCTGTTGTTTTTGTTGCATTATTGGGGATATTTTTAAGTTTAGTTGTTTCTTTTATGTTATCTAAAACAATATTGAAAGGAGAAGCTAGTGCTTTTATATTGGAACTGCCTCCATATCGTCCGCCTAGAATATTGCAGACACTTTATACTTCTTTAATAGACAGAACTATTTTTGTACTTTGGCGTGCCGTATTATTCGCAGTTCCTTCAGGCATTGTAATTTGGTTGGTTGCCAATATTAATATTGGTGATGTTAGTTTTGCTGAGTATTTTATAAAATCAGTTAATCCGATTGCTTTATTTTTTGGGTTAAACGGGGTAATATTTTTAGCTTATATTATTGCAATTCCGGCAAACGAAATTGTTATGCCTACTATACTAATGTTAACTGTTATGACGGTGAATATTGCTGGGGGATTCGGAAACGGGGTTTTGATAAATTCTGATTCTGCTGATTTTACAGCTAATATATTAAAAACGGGTGGCTGGGATTTGTTAACAGGAATTAATTTAATGATTTTTAGCCTTGTTCATAACCCTTGTTCAACAACTATTTACACTATTTACAAAGAAACTAAATCATTTAAATGGGCTATGGTTTCAACCTTTTTACCCATTATTATGGGATTAACAATTACTTTCTTTACTACTCAAATATATAAAATGATAGCGAATTAAATTTTTTTGTGGTTTAACCAAACATCCAAACTAAGATGAGATATAATAAATAAGTGCCGCCGGCAATTAGAAGTATAATGGATAAATTGATTAAAGCTTTTTGAGCCATTGTCTTATTACTTACTACATAAGGATTGATGTCAATATTCTGGTTTGAAAGATTCTTCTTTGTTAGATCTTTAATATCTATCTTTTTTCCGTCTTTGTATGTAATTTCTTTTAATAATCCTCCTTTTTTATCGTAATGACGATTAACGCCTTGTTTTTTGCCGTTTTCAAAAACTATTTCTTCTTTTTTATTCCCGTTTTTATGATATATGGTGGTTATTCCGTTTTCTTTTCCGCTTTTATATTCTTTTTCAGCCATTAATTCACCAGAGGCATAATAAAACTTGCTAAGTCCGTCAGGTGCGCCGTTGGTATAACTCCATTCTCCTTTAATCATTCCGCTTTTGTAGTAAGTAGAATATTTGCCTTCAATTTTATTGTTTTCGTTATTAAAAAGTTCTCTGATTTCCCCTGAATGATAGAATACTCTAGTTGCCCCCTGTTTGTTCCCCTTCTTGTAAGTTACTTCAGCTTTAGGTTCTCCGTCTTCAAAATAGTATTTTACAATTCCGTCAATTAAATTATCAATATATGTAAACGCGGCTTTTAGAATTCCGTTTTCATAATAATGAAATGCTTCCCCTTGTTTTAAGTCATCTACATAAGAATAATTCTCTGCAAGTACTCCGTTCTTGTAAAAAATCTTATACTCTCCGTTTAATTTCCCGGATTTATAAGTTTTTAACTCATTAATTTGACCGTTCTTAAAGTAAGTTTCCTCAACGCCGTCATAACGCATTGTATTACCTATATGTTTAAGTG
The DNA here is from genome assembly GCA_023447335.1 of Bacteroidota bacterium. Classification (GTDB taxonomy): domain Bacteria; phylum Bacteroidota; class Ignavibacteria; order Ignavibacteriales; family Melioribacteraceae; genus JAEXOD01. Next base: position 10,824 of record JAEXOD010000238.1, on the reverse strand, counting down.
TTTATTAACAGAATAAAGGCTATAACTAATAATAAAAATAATACAATTTTATTAAAAATGATAGTGTTAATTTTATTAAATGATTTATTTCCTAAAAAGTAACCTAATATAATTATCGGAAATAAATGAGCAAAATTTAATAAGATAAAATTATTTGTTATTCCTGTGATAAAATGAAATGAAACTATTATAATAGAATTTACAATAAAATATCCTGTAATAGAAGACTTAAACTCGGTTTTTGATTGTTCTATCATTTTTTGATAAATCAAGATGGGAGGACCGTTTGTATTAATTGCCCCTCCTAAAAATCCGGAAAATAATCCGAATAAAAAGCCGTATAGCGGCTTAATCCTTTTTATATTAATATTTTTTATGAGACTTATACCAACAAAAATTAGAATAATTACACTTACAATTATTTTTAGGATGTTTATATCGGCAATCATAAGAAACAGTATTCCCGGGGGAATTCCGATTAACGAACCTATATACAGTGTTTTTAAATTTTTGAATATAATATGTTTACGTAATTCGATAAACAATAAAATATTCAATAACAAACCACATAAAGCAATTAATGGAATGACGTGTTTTATATTCATAAATAGAGATAAAAGAGGGATGGAAATAATTGCCAATCCAAATCCGGAAAACCCTTGTACATAAGAAGCAATTAATAAAATTAAGGCTATAAAAATGAATTCATAACTCATTCAAAATAAGCCCTTAATTCGTTTACTTCTTTGGTTTTAATTTCAGATATAAAATCTTTCTTAAAATCCGTAAATCTATATTTGTAAGCAAAATTTAAGGCGAAAATTATTATCGAAACAACTAAATATATTGTGTTATTAGTATAAATAAAGGTAGTGAAATTGAAAAAATTTGCAATTAAAAGTAAAATATATCTTGTAAGATTGCTTATTTTATATAAATATAGCGAATAAAAAATGTTTTTACTTTTTTGTGAAATAATAGCACCGACAAAATAAAAAGTTCTTCCAATAATAATTGCTAACGAATTAGAAATAATTAGAATATAATTTGCTGTGTAATTAGAATAAGTTATAAAGCGAAAATCAAAATATTTATAACTAAAAAAGATTAAAAAAAAACCATTACGTTCAGAAAAAGAACGCCGATAAAAATATTCTGTAATTTGGTTAATTTATTCAGCATAAGCTAACAAAAATTTATTATCAATTTTAACAAAGGTAAAATTAGAAGATAAATTTTGAGCACCGCTTTTAAAATTAGCGGTTAAAATATAAATTTGCACGTCATTTTTTGTGCTTAATTGAATATTTGCTACTGTGTATGAATCGCTGATATCAAAAAGAGCTTTTATTTTTTTTAATAATCTGCGGGCGATATTGTTATCTTCTGCATCTGTAAAATTTAAAACAGTTTTTAAATTACGAGATTGATTTTCACCATAATATGCTAAAAGACCGGCTGCGGAAGCTATATCTTTTTGTTTACTAACTTCAACAATTTTTGCAAATGTATTTTTAATTATGTTTTTTTCGTCTTCTGTTTGTGCTGTAATAACCGAACCGAAAATTAAAAACAAAACCAAAATCATGTTTACTGTAGTCTTCATTTTATCACCTTGTATGTTTTTGTCTACATTTTTAATGATTATTCTATAATCTAACCATTATTTAACTATTAAACAATATAAAACAATTTTAGTGCCAAATTTAAAAAGTAAAATGTTTAATTTGTTCGCCTTTAATTCCTAAATCTGTCATGGCTTCAATTCCAATTGTTAAATGTAAATCAACAAATTTTTGTGTAACAAGAGCATCAGATTGAGATGTTTTTATCCCCTCGGGAAACATCGGTAAATCACTAACTAATAATAAAGCTCCTCGCGCAATAGCATTAGCGTAACCGGTAATAAAAACGGTAGCTGTTTCCATATCAATTCCTATTACTCCAATTTGCCTTAAGTATTTTTTAAAGTTTTGATCCCACTCCCATAATCTTCGGTTTGTCGTATATATTACTCCTGTTCTATATTCCGTATGATACTTTAAGATTACATCAGAAACGAACTTATGTAATTTAAAGGAAGGTAAGGCAGGTACTTCTGGCGGAAAGTAGTCATTACTTGTACCTTCACCTCTAATAGCAGCAGTCGGTAAAATGAAATGACCTAAATCAGTTGAGCGTTTTAATCCTCCGCATTTACCTAAAAACAAAATTCCTTTTGGCGCTCTTGCAGAAAGTAAGTCCATGATAGTTGCTGCGTTAGGTGATCCGATACCAAAATTGATAATACTCAAACCGTTACTGTTTGTTGCCGATTGCATTGGTCTGCCTTCACCGTTTACGGTACAATTAAAACGCTCTGCAAACTTAGTAACGTAATTGCCAAAATTTGTTAATAGCATATAATCACCAAGTTCGTCAATGTTACTACCGGTATATCTGGGTAGCCAATTTTTAGCTATCTCTAATTTAGTTTTCATAATTCTTTTTTTTCAAGTTTTGTTTTAATTAATAAATCTGTTTTAATAGCAATAATTGATAAAGCATAACCAATTATTGCTCCTATAATCCCGCCAAAAAGCACGTCAGAAGGATAATGTACCCCGCAATAAGGGCGAGAAAATGCAACTAAAAACGCCGTAATAAAAAGCGGATATTTTAGCTTAGGAAAAAATCTATAAAAAAATGTTGCCATGGCAAAATTATTAACGGCATGTGAAGAAGGAAACGAAAACGAGCTAGTGCATCCGGCAAGCAAATTAACATCAGGAAGTACGTTGCAAGGTCTAATTCGTTGGACCCAATTTTTTAGTAAACTACTGCTTATCTGGTCTGAGGCAATAATCACAAATATTGCACCTATTGCCGCAACTTTTCCTTTCCTCCCACCTTTAAAAAAACTAATACCCCATAACAATACAAATGCAATATGCCAATGTTTAACCTCTGTGATGAAAGGAAAAAACTTATTAAACAAAGGATTTTGAATTGTATGGTTAATAAAATAAAATATTGTTACATCAATTGAATACAAAAAATCTATCATAAGTTCAAATAATTAATTATATACGCAATTTACAAATTTATATATGAATTAACAATTGATAATAAAAATGAAATAGTGAAAAAATAAAACAGGAGACCTGATGTGTTAAATTGATAAATCGAAAATTTTATATACCCTAACAAAAGTGTTTAAGAAATCATAAAAATTAGACTGAGGTATAATTTAATTAACATGAAAGTTATTCGGTTTTTTATATAAAAAGTGGTTTTCCCTTGAAAAAGGGGAAATAATTCAATATTTTTGGCTCAGATAAAAGAGAATTATTATGAATATAATAAAAATTGATACTTTAAATATTGACAAAGAGCATATATGCTGCGCAATTGGTAACGATAAGGAAAATAGACAGCGTGCCGATACAAAAAAATGCTGGATGAAAGATAGATTCTTAGACGGTTTAATATTTAAAAGATTAGATGCAAGAGGGAAAGCCTTTATTGAATATATGCCAATAGAAAAAGTGTGGAAACCTTTGGAAGGAACAAATTATATGATAATAAATTGTTTGTGGGTTTCCGGACAATTTAAGGGAAAAGGGATTGCAAGAGCCTTGCTAAACGAGTGTATAACTGAAAGTAATGAGTTGGGAATGGACGGAGTTGCTGTTGTGTGCAGTTCAAAAACAAAACCTTTTTTGACCGATAAAAAATTCTTTATTAAATTTGGATTTGAGGTTGTTGATGTTTTGGATCCCTATTTTGAATTATTGGCATTAAAATTGAAAAACAATAATTTATTCCCTAAGTTTAATAAATACGTTAAAACCGGGAATTGCCCGAATAAAAAGGGATTTACTTTTATTTATGCAAATCAATGTCCGTTTGTGGAAATTTATGTAAATAAACTTTCAGATATTGTTAGGAATAAGGGAGTGCAATTTAACTTAATTAAGTTAAATAGTAGCATTGAAGCAAAAGAAATAGGGAGTCCTTTTGGTACATATGGGCTCTATTATGAAGGTAAGTTTTTAACGCACGAATTGATGGCGGAAGCAAAATTTGAAAAATATATAGAAGATATTTTAGATGGAAAAAATTGACGAAGGCAGTATTCTAGAATCATTAAGTGGAAATAACGAGCAGATTTTTGAGCATTTGGCTTATATTCTTCAGGATTTATGGGAATTAGGTGGCGGGAAAGAGGAACTGATAGATATTATAAAACGCAATTTTAGAGATGATTTAAGTGACCTTAGAATTTTAGATTTATGTTGTGGGAAAGGTGCTAACTTGATAACTTTATCGAAGGAATTAGGCTGTTCGGGCTTAGGTATTGATTTATTTGCTCCGTTTATAGAAGATGCCAAAAATACTGTGAATAAATTGCAAATTGATAAAAAGATAGAATTTTTAGTACTTGATATAAGGGATGCAGTAAGGGAATATAATGATTATGATCTGGTACTATACGGAAATGACACAAATGTTTTGGGAGATGAAGAAACTACCATAAAAAGTGTGTTAAACTGTTGTAAAAAAGGTGGTTTTTTGCTCTATCATACATCAGGTGATACTTGTGCAAGTAAGTTTAACTTAATTGATAGTTTGGTTATTAGTCAAGAAAGAAAAAGAGAGATTAATAATTATAATAATATTTGTATAAAAAATCGTTGTTATGAGTTAGTCGAAAAATTTCCGCAAAAAAAAGAAATGTTTGTTAAATATATTGAGCAGCAAGAAAATGAATCCGAAGAATTAATAAATAACATGAATTGGTGCTATTACTTAATAAAAAATGAATCTAATGGATGAATTAGAAGGTTTCGTATATAATAATTTTGCCCCTTGCGGATTAATATGTAATTTATGTTATGCTTATCAACGATCCAAAAATAATTGTATGGGGTGCAGAACTGAATATCCGGGAAAATTTAAGTATTGTGAGAAATGTTTCTTTAAAAATTGTGAATATTTAGCAAATACTCCGAATAAAATTTGTGGAGAATGTGAAAAATATCCGTGTGAAAAATTAAAACCTTTTATTAGGAGATATTTAACAAAATATAATTATGATATTAGGGAAAAATTTAATTTAGTAAAGCAAATAGGGATTGAAAAGTTTTTACTGGAGGAACATAAAAAGTGGTTTTGTGATAATTGTAGTACTGTTTTATGTGTCCATACTAATGAATGTAGTAAATGTGGTAAAAAAAGAATGCCTGCTTAATAATACGGATGAATTGTGGATAATTAAAATGATAGGTGATTATAATATTATTTTTTTGTTTTAATTAATTTTATCTTTAAATATTAATGTAATTTTCTTAAATTTAGCAATAACCAAAAAGTTAAAAGGCAGAAAAACTATACGTTAAAATTTATTAAAGAAAAATCGTTTTTTTTCGATAATAGGGGTAGAAACCAGAAAAATAAGAATAAATGCTAAAAGTTATTGATTAAATAGCAAATTATTAAACAAAACGGAAAGAAAAATGCAGCGAGCTTCAGTTTTATATGAAAGAAATAATAAAGCAAATGCTTATTTAACAAAAGAAATATTGGATGCTTCACAGGAAAAACTATTGTTAAAAGTATATGATTTCGCAATTGTTAACTGCCAGCGTGGAGACATAGAAAAAACTAATAAAGCACTAACACAGCTAATAAATGCATTGAATTTTGATGATGAAAAAGCTCGTGAAATTTCTGCCGGTTTATTTAGATTATACCAATTTGCACAAGATCAGATGAGAAAAGGACATCATGAAGTAACATTAAAAATTTTGAGCGACTTAAGAGAAGTATGGGTAATAGTATTTAATAAAAACATGAGGCAGTAAAATGAGTATAAACCCGTTATCAACTTCGGGGATAGAACAGTTAGTTAATCAGTATGCCACGGTAGAAAGTAACAGAACTATATCTCCGTTAGAAACGAGAAAATCTAAATTTAGCTCCTTAAGTAACGCATGGGGCGATTTAAGTTCAAGGTTGGAAAGCTTTAAAAATATACTTTATGATCTTAAGAGTACAACGACTTCATCACTTTTTAAGACTAAGAAAACCACTCTTTCAACAAGTGATTACTTTACTGCTTCTGCCTCAACTACTGCGAATGCAGGTAACTATAACATGAGAGTTAATCAGCTTGCAAAAAGTGACTTGTTGGTTTCGTCTAGCTTGGCATTTACAGCGGATACATATGATATTGTTGATATGTCCGGTACTCATACAATTAAAATAAATAGCGGAGATTATTCAAGTACTGTTGATGTTGAATTTGATAATAGTGAAAATTATCAAACATTAATGCAAAAACTAAGCACTGCAGTAAATACAGATAAGGCGGTTGTTAAATCTTCGACTGCAAATCAGGCAAGCACCTTTACAGGAAACGGAGAGTTTAAAGTAAATTTAAACGGAACAGAAACAACTATTGCTTATGATTACTCAAATATGTCATATTCGGACGTCGTTACTGATTTAATGTCTAAACTGGGTGATGTTTCCGGAATAACAGCCGAAAAAGATAGCTCAACCGGTCAATTAAAGTTAACAGTTGATGATTCTTCGAAATATATTTCGTTAAAAAGTAGTGATGATACTGCCAGTTTGTTAAATTTTTTAGGAATTGACGTAACAAAAGAGAAAGCAGCATCAGCGCTTGCAACCGCATCGTATTTTGCCCCTTCTTCAGGGTTAACAAAGTTCTCGCTAACATCGGATGCAACAGGATATGATAATAGATTGATATTAAGCGATGTGTCGGGATCTGCACTTAATAGACTAGGACTTACATCAACAGTTTTAACTGAAAGAACTCAAATTGCAGATGATAATTCTGCCGGTTATGTTTATTCAGCAGCTAGTTCTACAAACAATCAACTAAATGCAAAATTAAATTTTAACGGAATTAATATTCAAAGAAATAGTAATAGTATTTCTGACTTAGTTGACGGTGTTACATTTAATTTAACCGGTGTTATGGCAGATACTGCAAAAACAGTTGATGTAACTGTTGCAAGTGACGATACTACGATAAAAAACAAAGTTAAAGATTTTATTAAAGGATTTAACGATATTTATCTAAATATTAAAAATAAATCTACTTCTGATAAACTAGGAAGAGGTGTTTTTACAAGTGATTCAACTGCCCAAAGTGTATTACGTACATTAACAAATGCCGTTATGTCTCCTGTGAGTACGGCAAGTGACTCTGTTTATAATAGATTATCAACAATTGGGATCAATTTTGACCCGACTACCGGATTAACTTTTTCTGACGAAACAAAATTTTCACAAGCTATTAGCGAAAAACAAGACGCTGTTGCTTCAATATTTAATTCGTCTGAAGGGATAGCTACCAAACTTTATAATAGCGTGAGCAGTTATTTAGGGTCTACCGGAGTAATTGCAAATGTTAAAAGCTCTTATGATAATAATATTAAATACTTGACAGATAAAATTACAAGCGTGCAGTCAAGAATTGATAAAAGCAGTGAGACATTAAGGAAGAAATACCAAGAAATGCAAAATCAGTATGCCGCATTAATTAATAGTCAAAATATGTTAAATTCATTATCAAGTTACTAACGAATGGATAAAAATATAACAGCCATTATATGTGATATCAAGCTTTATTTTGATAAAATCGACAAATGTCTTGATAACATGGACGGGGATAGTTATTTTGAGAATAACAGTAAAATAGGTGATTATTTAATCGAAGTCAAAAAACTTTTTGATTATATAAAAAATAATTTTCCCCCTGCTTATTTAACAAAAGCTAAAGAAGAAATTGATGTTTTTACTAAACTTTTAAACAAAAAGTTCGATAATATCATTAGAATTAAAAACGAAGAGCTACAAACATTAAGCAAAGAAATTAATTCGATGCAAAACCAAAAAAAGATTTCGAACTATAGGTGATAAAATGGATATTAAAAGTATCGGTTCACATTTGAACACAAGTACAATTTCAAAAGCATATACTCCTTCACAAGTTGAACCGGCACAAACAGCCGTGCAGCAAAGGGTTAACCCGACAGATAAAATCGAAATTTCGAAAGAAGCTAGGTTAAAGCAAAATAGTGAGCCTACGGCTGTACAAAATTCAGCATATTCAGAAAAACTTAACTCCGGTTTTTATAATAGTAAACAAGTTGCAAGTGTAATAGCTGAAAAAATGCTTGTTGAACTTTCTAAGATGTAAAAACACCCATTTCTAAAATTTCCCTTTCTTTAAATAATAATATATTATTATTGCAAATTTTATGCAAATTAATTAATATGCAATATTAAATTTATACAATTTCCAGCGAGATAATATTGTCAAGTGACATCCAAAATAATAAGTTGCAAATTTTAGGAAAACTCGCAGCAAGTTTAGCCCACGAAATAAGAAACCCCTTAAGTGCATTAAAATTAAATCTTGACTATTTAAACTTAAGTAAAAGTGAATTAAACGGTGATTTAATTGAAAGCATCGAAGCATGCAAGGAGGCTACAGACAGAATTCAAATTATTATGGAAAACACTTTGGATTTTGCTCGAAAATCACATCATGAGCTAGATAACTACTCTATGTTAGAGCTATACTCAAGGGCAATTGTTTTGTTGGAGGGTTCCGCAAGAAAAAAGAATATTGAAATTTTGATGAACTATAAACATGGATTGCCTACTTTACATATAGACAAAAACAAAATTATACAAGTAATTGTTAATTTAATTAGCAATGCCATTGAAGCAAGTTATAATAACGGCAAAATAGATGTTGATATATTTAGCGAAGGTGATCATTTGGTCTTTTCCGTAAAGGATTATGGTGTTGGTATAAAAGAAGAGGATAAATCCAAAATATATAACGATTTTTACACGAATAAAGAAACCGGTACCGGTTTGGGGTTGAGTGTTTGTAGAATGATTTTAAAGGAATTTAATGCCGAATTAGGTTTTGAAAGCAAAGAATTTGAAGGTAGTCGCTTTTTTGTAAAATTTCCGTTGAATTAAACTGAGGAAAATAAATGAAGGTAAGAGTTTTAATAATTGATGATGACAATTTAATATGTTTAGCTCTCAAAAAAGTGTTGATAAAGTTAGATTATGAAGTAGATATATGTATGGATGGCGGAAAAGCTGTTGAAATGGTAGAGTTGTTTCAGCCAGACATTATTTTACTAGATTATTATTTAACAACTCATAATGGCTTAGAAATATTAAATGTTTTACAAAAAAAATTCTCAGATATTCCGGTTATAATGATAACGGCTTATAGTGACGTTACTATTGCGGTAACCGCAATGAAAGCGGGAGCTTACGACTTTTTGCTAAAACCAATAGAAATAGATCAGCTTTGTTTTGTTCTTGATAGATGTAGCAGTCACTTAAAAATGAAAAAAGAAGTTGATACTTTGCGATCGTTGGTAGACGGTGATACAATGACAAGAGAAATGTTTGGTAAAAGTAAATTAATTAACAAGGTACTTAAAGAAGTTGAAAAACTTGCCGAAAGCGATGATACCACCGTTTTGCTTGAAGGAGAAAGCGGAACCGGTAAAGAAGTATTTGCAAAGTATATTCATCAAATTAGTCCCAGAAAAAAGAAAGTATTTATCTCGATTAATTGTGGCTCTATTCCTAAAGAATTGGCGGAAAGCGAACTGTTTGGTCACGAGAAGGGAGCTTTTACGGGCGCTTCTCAAAAAACCAAACTTGGTAAATTTGAACTTGCAGATGGCGGTACTATTTTGTTGGATGAGATAGGTGAACTTAGTTTAGAAATGCAAGTTAAATTGTTACGAGTACTGCAGGAAAGAAAGTTTTATAGGTTGGGTGGTGAAAAAGAAGTTTCGGTAAATGTTAGGGTTATTGCTGCCACAAACAAAAACTTAGAAGAAGAGGTTAAAAAAGGGAATTTTAGAGAGGATCTATTTTATAGAATAAATGTCGCAAAAGTTACAATCCCTCCTTTGCGAGAAAGAAAAGAAGATATTATTGTTTTAGCTTACGCATTTATCAACGAATTTTCAAAGAAGTTTAATAAACAAATAATTGAAATTGATGATAAAGTTATTGATTTATTGAAAAATCAATATTGGAAAGGGAACATAAGGGAATTGCGAAATGCTTTTGAAAGAGCTATGTTAATGATTGAGGGGAATAGGCTGAAAGAAAATCATTTTAACTTTTTAAATATAAATAAAGAGGAAATTAAAGATAAAGGGGAATTTGTTTTACAGATACCTCCCGAAGGAATATCGATTGATGTTGTTGTGAAAAACCTTATTCAAAAGACTTTAGAGATTACAAAAGGAAATCAAGTTAGAGCTGCTAAAGTATTGGGCCTTTCAAGATCAAAACTTCGTTATAGGATGGAGCAATTAAATATAGAAGTTACTAAACAAATACAATAAAAATTCGATTATTCAAAATATATTATTTTATTATTCGCAAAAAAGTATTATTTTACACAACAATATTAATAGATTGTAAAACAGGCGAGTGCGTATGGAAAATTTTTCTGACGAATTAAAAACAGCAATTGAGGGGTTAAAGGATGCGGATGCCTCTGTAAGACGTGCATCTGCTGAATCAATTGGATTTATGAATAATGTTCCGGATTCGGTAATTAAACAATTAACCGGAAGATTGGCAGATCCCGATAAAGGCGTTAGGGATGCTGTATCATTTGCTTTAATTAACTTAGATTCTCCGGTTATAGGTGAGTTAGTAGTTCCGTTTGTTTCTTCTACCGATATTTCAATTCGTAATTTAGCAGGCGAAGTTTTACTAAAAAAGGGATTAGCAGTAGTTGATGAG